>NZ_JBSXOP010000022.1:0-25347 GCF_056859535.1 Marinobacter sp. L-46 | reverse complement strand
AAACGCTGGAAGCGAATCAAGGGGTTTGACCAACTGAAGCTGGTCGTGGACAACGTGCAGTTTCAGGATGGAATACAGGTGGAAGATCAATCTGGCAGGAACGCTGCCTGATGGTCATACACCAGATTTGACAATAACTCTGGTTTCGATAAAACGGAGTTTTCGGGGAATACCCTGGAAATTGTGTTTTACATGCCGGGAAAACTACGTTGCGTTAGTTGCCGGGAGTTTGGCAAGCCAGAGCATTGGATGTGGGTCGAGTCCCTTCAGAATCTGTGATCTGATCCCAAATTTCTAACTCTCGATGCTACCGAAGCCCGTCGATGGCATAGTTCTCAATGGTTCTATAAAATCCGGGCCAACACCTCCCAGGGAAGAACCCAAAACACAAGGATTGAACCAGTGAAAACCCTGAATATCCTCAAATACGTCTTCACACTCATTGGCGCCGGTATGCTTGTTGCTGCGGTGATGAGTTACAGCAGTACAGTGTCATTTATCGAGCGAGCTACGGAAGCCACGGGCACGGTCATTGATCTGGAACGCTCTCGTTCCAGCGATTCCACCACCTATTATCCGGAGGTCGTTTTCGAGGATATCCGTGGTCGGGAGATCGAGTTCCGGTCGCGCTCCGGCTCAAATCCGCCGTCGTTCAATCGCGGTGAGAGGGTGTCTGTGTTTTACGAGCCTTCGGCTCCGGAGAGTGCCAGAATCAACAGTTTCTTCTCCCTTTGGGGACTGCCCATGATTCTCGGTGGTATGGGGCTCGTGTTTGGCGCCATTGGCGGCGGGATGCTGTTGTTTGGTTGGAAGAAGAGCCGATCACAGGCTTACCTGAAAGATCACGGGACCGAGGTGCTCGCAACATTTTCGTCGGTTGAGCAAAACTCCAGCCTGACCGTGAACGGTCGTAACCCGTTCCGCATTGTCTGCCAGTGGCAGCACCCGCAAACCGGTAAGCTTCATGTATTCCGAAGCGATAACCTGTGGTTCGATCCGAGCAATCATATTCACCAGGAAACGGTGCCCGTTCTGGTCGATGAGGCCAATCTCAAGCGCTATTGGGTGGATACCTCATTCCTGCCTAAGCTGGCCAGCTAGCAGCCTCCTGCATCAGGTTCCCGGTGGGCACGAGCTTGTGTTGCCCAAAGCACAAACATACTTCCGCTCATACCGCCGGTCAGCCCAGCTCTCATAAACCCGTCTGGCAATGGGATAGATCACCGGCCACAACAGCGGTTTGAACAGCCACCCAAACGGCGTATGGCTCCAGGCCCGCACGTTGGCGTGCAGCCCGGTTACCCATTCGCCGGTCCAGGTCATCAAATGCAGGCGGCGGAGCAGGTCTTCATGGGATGGCAGCTGGGGGCTGCCTTCCGGTTGTTCGTGAACGTCTGCGAAGATGAGTTGCCCACGCTGCAGTCTGCGCAGGGTGCGGATTTCCTTTGCGCAGAGCGGGCAGCTGCCGTCGTAGAATAGTGTCTCGTATTTTGGGTTCATGGAGGTTCGGGTTATCCGGTGGCATTTGTTAACTATACGAGCCGAGTGGCTGATGGTTCAGCGCCGTGGCGTTTGTAATGCCCTGATAATGCAGCCACTTGTTCGAAACGCTACACTGGTGTCTTTGCGGAAGCGCAGGCTTCTGTGTAAACACTCACCAGGCCAGACTTGCACATGGAAGACCAGAAGCCCAACCAGACCGCTCCTCCGGAAGACAAAAAAGCGTCAGCGCTTGCCGAGTTGTCCACTCCCATCTACGGCCTGTTCACGCTGGGCATTCTGTACACCCTGTACCTGGCCCACCAGATTGTCCTGCCGATCATTCTCGCCGTGCTCACCAGCTTGTTGTTGTCGCCCCTGGTGAAAAAAGCCAGGTTGAAATGGCATGTTCCGCGGGTGGTGAGCTCGCTTGTACTGGTGCTTGTGGTGCTGGCGGGTATTGTCGGTTTGGGGGTTGCGGTAACCGCACCGGCGCTGGAATGGGCTGAGCGCGCCCCGCAAGGTTTGTCGCGCCTGTTGGTGGGCGATAGTGAGATTATGCGGCAACTGGACAAAGTCACCCGTTCTGCGGAACAGGTGGAGAAGTCGGTAGAGGGTCTGTCGTCTGAGGACGGTAGTGAAAAACCGACAACCGTGGTGCTTCAGACCGATTCCTGGCGCAGCCAGCTGATGACAAAAGCCCGCAACGGCCTGGCCGGCCTGGCGCTGGCGTTGGCGCTGACTTACTTTCTGCTGGTCAGCGGCGACAGGTTGATCCGCAACTTCGTGCGGCAAATCCCCAGATCTCAGCGCAAAACCGTGCTCAGAATTACCCACGACTCCCAACACCAGATCGCCCAATACCTGGCAGTGTTAGGCCTGAGCAACCTGTCGGTAGGCTTGATCACCGGGCTCACTTGCTGGGCCATCGGCCTGCCAGACCCGGCCGTATGGGGCCTGATCGCCGGCCTTGCCCGGTTTATTCCCTATCTCGGCAACATGCTCACCATCGCGCTACTGGCGCTAGTGTCGGCACTAACCCTGGACACCGTCTGGATGATGGCACTGGCACCGCTAAGCTTCATCCTGCTCACCACCATCATCGGCTTCTTCCTGGAGCCCTGGATCCACGGATTCCGCATGGCCATCAACCCCGTCATCATCTTCGTATCCATCTTCTTCTGGGGTTGGCTCTGGGGCCCGGTAGGCGTACTGCTGGCCGTCCCCCTGATGACCGTAATCCAGGTGATCCTGAAACAAATCCCGAGACTACGCCCGGTGTACAAAGTGATTGCTCGATAAGCCGTCTAAAACACAACTGCTCAGCCAGGAACGGTGTTTCTTTCCCACTCAGGTGAAGCCGGCGGGAGGTGGGGGGAGTTTTTCTGGCAGGAAAAAAAATGTCTGAGCGAAGCGAGTTATTTTTTCCAGAAGAAAAACACGCCCCACCTCCCAGCCCGCCCCCACAACCAGAAGGATGGGAGCCCAAGCCAAACTCATCACGTTCCCTGACACAAAGCCAGATCTTTCCTATGCTCAGTGAATCAAAGAATTCACCAACGCAGGAAGAATTCAATGCCCGACATCCCGCCCACCATGAAAGCCATGGTCCTCACCGCCCATGGCGGCCTGGAAAAGCTTGAATACCAGGATGTCCCCGTGCCCACGCCGGCAGCCGGCCAGGTCCTGGTCCAGATAACCGCCACCGCCAAGAACAACACCGACCGCAAAGCCCGTGAAGGCCTGTACCCCACCAAAAAAGGCGAAATAACCTCATTCCAGATGGGCGGCAAACCCACGCTGACCTTCCCGCGCATACAAGGCGCCGACATCGTAGGCCGCGTAGTAGCGGTGGGTGAGGGCGTCAGCGAACAACGTCTCGGGGAGCGCGGCCTCCTGGACTTCAACATCTACGCCACCGACCGCACCGACATCAATCTCACGCCGGACTACTACGGCCATGGCGCCGACGGCGGTTACGCCGAATACGTGGCCCTGCCATCCGACCAGTTTCACCATATCCCGAATCCGGAACTGGCCGATGCCGAACTGGCAGCCATGGGCATGTGTTCCTACCAGACCGCCTACCACATGCTCACCTCCGCCAATGTGCAGGCGGACGAGCGGGTGCTGGTCACGGGTGCCAGCGGTGGGGTGGGCACGGCACTAATCCAGCTTTGCCGAATCATCGGTGCCATTCCCTACGCGCTGAGCCAACAAGACAAAGCGAACGCACTGCTCGACCTTGGCGCCGAAGCGGTGCTGGATCGCAGCAACATGAACGCCTTCGTAGACCGAGTTAAGAATGAAAACGGCGGAAAACCCCTGGACGCAGTGATGGACCTGGTAGGCGGCGAAATGACTGACAAGTTCATCGACGCCATGATCTTCGACATGAACGCCCGCAGCACCTACCCGCGCCTGAGCATCGCCGGCGCCAGCGGCGGCAACATCAGCGAAATCCTCTGGACCCGAATCTACCTGTACCAGGTGCAGATATTCGGGGTCTCCCACGGCACCCGCGAAGAAGCCAACCAGCTGATGACCTGGATACGCCATGACCAGCTGAAACCCGTCCTGCACGGCGCGTTCAAGCTGTCTGACCTGCACAAAGCCGAAGAGTATTTCGTGAACCGTGGCAGCAACTACCTGGGCAAGATCGTGATCGTGCCGGATGCCCAGTGGCAGGTACACGGCCAACCCTTTGCCGTGGGGGCGGGCGGATGAAACCTGAACTCACCATTCAATTGATGGATACCCACGCCGGCGGTGACGTCAGCCGAATCGTTACTGGCGGCATCATCGACTTGCCGGGAGATACGGTAAGGGCCCAGATGGAATACCTGCGCGACGACGCCGACGGCCTGCGGCGGTTGCTGCTGGAAGAACCCTACGGCATTCCGGAAATGTCCGTAGACCTGCTGGTACCCGCCACCAACCCCGAAGCCGCCGCCGGTTACATCATCATGGAAGTCATGGGCTACCCCATATACTCCGGCTCCAACACCATCTGCACCGCCACCGCCGTACTGGAAACCGGCATAGTCCAGAAACAGGAAGGCAAACAACACTTCAAACTCGAAACCCCAGCCGGCCTGGTAAACATAGAAGCCACCGTACACAACGGCGTAGTAGAAGCCATCACCTGCGAAGGCCTGCCCAGCTACATCCACACCCACAACGCCAGCATCAACGTACCCGGCATCGGCAAGGTCAACTACAGCATCGCCTACAGCGGCGGCTTCTACGCCCTGATAGACGCCAAATCTCTCAGCTTTGATTTGACCCTGGACGAAGAACGCCAGCTGGCCCAAACCGCCCACGCCATCGTCCAAGCCATCCAGGCCGAAAGAGGCTTCTCCCACTACACCCTGGGCGACGTAGGCCCCCTCCCGTTCCTCCACTTCATGGGCCCGGTAGAACAAATAGCCGAAGGCTACTACCGCTCACGCTCAGCAACCTACGTCCACCCCGGCGTCATCTGCCGAAGCACCACCGGCACCGGAACCTCCGCAAGACTGGCGTTAATGAACCACGAGGGCCAAATCAAACCCGGCGATAAACTCGAAACCATATCCCTGAGGGAAACCGGGTTCATCGGAGAGTTCACAGCAGTGGACAAGGAAGGGGAGTATCAGGTGGTCAAAAACAACATAACCGGCAAAGCATACGTCATCGCAAAGTCCGACATAATAGTGAACTGCGACGACCCCATGGTGGAATGCAACGGCCTGACTCACATCCTCACACAAGGTGATGGCACATAACCGCTAACGCACACTCGTCAGTCAGTCAGTCAGTCAGCGAGCGAACCAAGAAGTCCTACCCAGCTGTTTCCAAAAAGGTTCTGCCGGCGGGAGGTGGGGAGGGGTTTTCTGGCAGGAAAAAAGATGTCTGAGCGAAGCGAGTTGTTTTTTCCAGAAGAAAATCCCTCCCCACCTCCCAGCCCGCCCCCACAACCAAACGGATAGGAGCCCAAGCCCAAGCCCGACCCCGAGCCAGCCACTCACCGAGGCCGCAATCGCCGCATCCAGAACCAGGCGATGAAGGCAATCACCGAAACCGCCGCAATAATCAAAGTCGCCAACGCATTAATCTCCGGCGACACCCCCATCCGAACAGACGAAAACACCACCATCGGCAACGTCGTCGCCCCCGGCCCGGACACAAAACTGGCAATCACCAGATCATCCAGCGACAAAGTAAACGCCAGCAACCACCCCGAAACCAGCGCCGGCGCAATCACCGGCAGCGTGATCACAAAGAAAGTCTTCAGCGGCGTACAACCCAAATCCATGGCTGCTTCCTCGATGGACAAATCCACCTCCCGCAACCGCGCACTCACCACCACCGCCACATAGGCACTGCAAAAGGTCGTGTGAGCAATCCAGATCGTCGCCATGCCACGGTCCACCGGCCAGCCAATCAGCTGCGCCATCTGCACAAACAGCAGCAACAACGACAAACCGGAGATCACCTCTGGCATCACCAGCGGCGCCGTGATCATGCTGGACAGCAGCGTACGCCCGCGCATCTTCTTGAACCGGGTAATCACAAAGGCGCACAAAGTGCCCAGACACACCGCCATGCTGGCGGAATAGAAGGCAATGCGCAGGCTCATCCATACCGCAGACAGGATTTGCTCATTGGCAAACAGCGCGCCGTACCATTTCGTGGAAAAGCCGGCCCACACCGAAACCAGCCGCGAGGCGTTGAACGAGTAAACGATCAACACCATCATCGGCAGGTACAGGAACAGCATGCCCAGCAAAAGCATGGATTTTGAGAAGCCGGGGGCTTTCAGCTTAACCATTCTTTTCTATCTCCCGAGCCTGGAAGCGGTGGAACAGCACAATCGGAATCAACAGCAAGGCCAGCATCACAATCGCCAGCGAAGAAGCTACCGGCCAGTCGCGGTTGTTGAAGAACTCCTCCCACAACACCTTGCCGATCATCAGGGTATCCGGCCCGCCCAGCAGTTCCGGAATCACGAACTCACCCACCGCCGGAATGAACACCAGCATGGAGCCCGCCAGGATACCGGCCTTGGATAACGGCAAGGTGATCGCCCAGAAAGTAGTCAGGCTACGGCAGCCAAGATCCGATGCTGCCTCCAGCAGGCGCACGTCCAGCTTCACCAGGTTGGTGTAGATGGGCAGGATCATGAACGGCAGGTAGGCGTAGACAATGCCCAGAATCACCGCAAAGTTGGTGTTCAGCATCTTCAGGGGTGAGTCGATCAGCCCCAGCCACATCAGGAAGCTGTTCAGCAGCCCCTGATTACCCAGAATGCCCATCCACGCGTACACGCGGATCAGGAACGAGGTCCAGGACGGCAGCATCACCATCAGCAGGAACACCAGCTGCCAGTGCTTGGGCGCCCGGGCCATGGCGTAGGCCATGGGGTATCCGATCAGCAGGCAGAACAGGGTGGCCAGGAACGCGGTTTTCACCGAGCCCCAGTAAGCAGCGATGTACAGACTGTCGGAGGCCAGGAACAGGTAATTGCCAAAGTTCACGACCACCGACAGGGTGTTATCCACCCACCGGAACACGGGCTCGTAAGGCGGAATCGCCATCACCGCCGAGGTCAGGCTGATCTTCAGTACCAGCGCGAATGGCAGCAGGAAGAACAGCAGCAGCCAGGCGAAGGGCACGCCGAACACTACCCTACGGTGGAATACCACGGCCCGCACCCGCTCCGCTAAGGGGGTTGCCAGAAGCTTCTTGGTCATGGTCTTAGTTCCAGAGCAGGATAGGGCTGGAGGCTTCCCAGGATACATAGACCCGGTCACCCCAGGTGGGCCGCTCACCCCGGCGTTCCACGTTGGCCATGGTGGCCTGTACCCGCTTACCACTGGCCAGCTTCACGTAGTAAGACGTGATGTCGCCAAGATAGGCAATGTTGTCTACCGTGCCGCAGCTCCAGTTGGTGTCGCCTTCGGGCTTCTCGGTGGTCAGGTAGATCTTCTCCGGGCGCAGGGCGATCAGGGTTTCCGTGGTTTCTGCGGGCGTGGTTACACCCCGGTCGATAAACACCGGTGCGTCCAGCAGGTCGCTGGTCAGCGAGATGCTGTCGGAGTTGTCTTCCAGGATGTTCGCCTCGAAGATATTCACCGAGCCGATGAACTCCGCCGTCATGCGGCTGTTCGGGCTCTCATAGATATCAATGGGCGAGCCCACCTGGGCAATCCGGCCGTAAGACATGATGGCAATGCGGCTGGCCATGGTCATGGCTTCTTCCTGGTCGTGAGTCACCATCAGGCAGGTCACGCCGACCTTTTCCAGGATGTCCACCAGCTCCAGCTGCATTTCTGTGCGCAGTTTTTTGTCCAGCGCGCCCATGGGCTCGTCCAGCAACAACAGCTTCGGGCGCTTCGCCAGCGAGCGGGCCAGGGCCACACGTTGCTGCTGGCCACCGGATAATTGCTGGGGCCGGCGCTTGCCGTAGGCTTCCATCTTCACCAGTTTGAGCATAGCCGCCACGCGGTCGGCAATTTCGTTTTTCGGCAGTTTGTCCTGTTTCAGGCCCATGGCAATGTTCTGCTCCACCGTCATATGGGGGAACAGGGCATAGGACTGGAACATCATGTTGGTGGGGCGCAGGTACGGGGGCAGGGCAGTGATGTCCTGGCCGTCCAGCACAATGCGACCGGAATCCGGGGTTTCAAAGCCCGCGAGCATGCGCAGCAGGGTGGACTTGCCAGAGCCGGAACCACCCAGCAGGGCGAAGATCTCGCCCTTGTGGATGTCCAGGCTCACGTCGTCCACCGCCAGGGTGCTGTCGAAGCTCTTGGAAATGCCTTTGATGCTGAGGAGCACCTCCGCTTGCGCGGAGGTGTTGTTGGTTACGGCCACCGTCAGCGACCGGATTTCACGCTGGTCCAGGTACGGGTCATCAGGCGCTGGGCGTCCTGAGGCCGACCTTCCATGATGTACAGCTTCTTCATCACCTCGTCGGTGGGGTAGATGCTGGTGTCGTTGAGGATTTCCGGGTCTACAAACTCGTTGGCCGCCTTGTTCGGGTTGGCGTACCAGACGTAGTTGGTCACATCGGCGATGATTTCCGGGCGCATCAGGAAGTTCATCAGCTTGTGGGCATTTTCCACATTCGGTGCGCCGGCCGGAATGGTCATCATGTCAAACCACAGCACCGCGCCCTCTTTGGGGATGGTGTAGCGGATGACGTTGCCGTTCTCGGCTTCTTCCGCGCGGGCAGCGGCCTGCAGGATGTCACCGGAGTAGCCGGCGGCTACGCACAGGTCGCCGTTAGCCAGATCGCCAATGTAACGGGACGAATGGAAGTAGGTGATGTTCGGGCGCACGGCCTTGATCACTTCACCGCCTTTCTTGATGTCGTCGGCGTTGTTGCTGTTCGGGTCCAGGCCAATGTAGGCCATGGCGGCACGAACCATTTCTTCGCCGGAATCCAGCATGGCAATGCCACAGCCACCGGCGGCCAGCTTGCCGGTCACTTCCGGATCAAACACCAGGGCCCAGGAGTCGGTCGGGGCGCTGTCGCCCAGGATGGTCTGGATGCGGCCTTCGTTGTAGCCATAGCCGTTGGTGCCCCACAGGTAAGGCAGGGAGAACTGGCTGCCCGGGTCCACCTTTTCCAGGTCATCCATCAGGTCCGGGTTGAGGTTGGTGATGTTCGGCAGTTTGCTGTGGTCCAGCGCCACGAAAGCCTTGGCAGAAATCTGCTTGGCTACGTAGTGGTTGGAGGGCACCACCAGGTCATAACCGGAACGGCCAGACAATAGGGCCGCTTCCAGCACTTCGTTGCTGTCGTACACGTCGTAGACAACCTTGATGCCGGTTTCTTCGGTGAACTTCGCCAGGGTGTCCTCGGCGATGTAGTCAGACCAGTTGTAGACACGCACTTCCTCGGCTGCAAAAACCGAAGAGGCACCCAGAGACATAGCAACAGCGGCGGCAAGCGCCTGTGGCTTACACAACTTCAACATTGGATGGTGTCCCTCACTTAAAAGGGATGGATACAAAGCGCGCAGGACGCACGCGGTGTTGTGCAGGTCTGCTGAGGGTGGCCTTGGGTGGCAAGTGCCCTTTCGGAACACCGTACTGCCGCCTTCGGGCGATTTTTAACACGATGTCCGGGTGGACGCTACATAAATTTTTACGGCCGGAGTGTGGGTTGTGCCTACAGCTCTGGCTTGGTTAGCCCCTGCCGTACCCGGACAATATCGGCCATCACCGACAGGGCAATCTCCGCTGGCGTTTTACTGCCGATATTCAGCCCAATGGGCATTCGGATTCGTTCAACCTGCTGCTCGTTAAGCCCGCCAATGCGCAGCAGGCGCTCCCGGCGTTTTTCCGAGGTGCGCAAAGAACCCATCACGCCGATGTAGAAAGCGTCGGTTTTCACCGCTTCCATTAGTGCGGTGTCATCAATCTTCGGGTCGTGGGTCAGGGCAACTACTGCGGTTGCTCCGTGGCAGCCTTCGCGGGCAATCCACACGGAGGGCAGCTCCTGGCGCAGGGTAACGCCGGGTACGTTGAAGTTGCAGACTTCCTCCTGGCGCGGGTCGCACACAATCACCTCGAAACCCAGGCTGTGGGCAAAGCTGGCGCAGGCGGAGGCAACCGGCGACAAGCCGGCAATGAGCAACCGGGATACCGGCCCCACCCGCAGTTTCAGGGTGGCGGTTGTTTCGTCTTCCATCACTTTCTGGCCCGTTTCCCGGTCTGGCTCGATACTGGCTTCGCCGGTTTTCAGGCAAACCCTGCGAACCACATGGCCCTGGCCGTTCAGGGCGGCCCGAAGTGCCAGGAAGTGCTCCCGGGATGAGGCGGAGGCGGGAAAGTGCTCGATGAGCACATCCAGAACGCCGCCGCAGGGCAGGCTGACTCTGGGATTGTCCAGGCCATCGGCGGCACCGTAGCGGATTCGGTTGATGCGGCCCTGGAATTCGCCTTCCTGCAGGCGTTCGAGAAAGTCCTCTTCCACACAGCCGCCTGACAACGAGCCGCAATGGTCACCACTGACCTGTGCTACCAGCCAGGAGCCCGGCGCCCGGGGAGAGGAGCCGAAGGTACTGAGTACCGTACACAGCCAGAAATCCTGACCGCCATCGCACCAGCTGATGGCCTGGTCAACTACCTGAATGTCCAGTGGCTGCATCTGCGCCTCCCGAATGAATAAGTAAGTCCTGTGTGATACCGGAATTTTGTCGCCTTGCCAATTGCAGTCGGGCCAGGGACGCAGGCTATCTGCGCCAATGGGTCAGTGCCTGGCGGTGTGCCGGTAGTCGCTGGGGGATTTGCCCATTACCTTTTTGAACAGCCGGGAGAAGTAATAGGCGTCGTCGTAACCCAGTTGCCGGCTGATGTCGGCGAAGGTGTGGCTGGTGGTGTCCAGCAGCTCGCAGGCCCGCTCCACCTTCAGATGCAGGAAATGCTGAATCGGCGAGGTGCCGGTCTGCTCCCGGTAGCGAGTGGCGAAATGGGCCGGTGAAAGCCCGCTGAGTTCGGCCAGTTGCTGCAAGGTCAGTCGCTCTTCCAGGTGTTCACGCATGTAGTTGTGAAGGGTGTCCAGCTCGGCCTGCCGAGCCTGGCTGGTTTCATCCACGTTCATGGGGACGGCACTCAGCAGCTGTCGCAGGCGATTGCTGGCGTGGATCAGCCCCTTGGTGCGGAAGCCGGTCTGGCGTACCGACAGCAGGCCGTTGAAGTCTACCAACAGGCGGGGCTGGCGCCCCAGATGGAGCACCCGGGTGTTGTCATCAAACCCCATGTAGTCACCAAACTCTGCGGCCAGCGGGCCGGTGTAGTGCACCCAGTGAATGGTCCATGGATTGTCCGGGTCCGCCGTGTAGCGGTGGCTGGCGCCGGCCGGCAGCAGCAACAGGTCGCCGGCGCTGACGGTGTAAGGTTCGCCCGCCACGTTCAGAAAAGCCTTGCCATCGGTGCAATAGATCAAAAGATTGTCACGATGGTGTTCCCGATGCATGTGATGGCCCGCCGCCCGTCGGTAATGGCCGAAGGCCAGCGGGTACAGCTCCCGGGTCAGTGGATGGTGCGCCAGTTGGCGGACGATGGGCTCCGGAACCACATAGCGAACGCTGTCCGCAGGAACAGGCCACTGAGAGGTTTGCGCGGATGGCTTGTTGCTTTGATGACTGGTCATCGAAAAATAATCCATCATGGGCGAAACTTAGTCAATCATCAGGCGGCAAGGGGCGTGCTAATCTTTTGGAAAATCATCGCCAGGTCCGTTGCGTTATTCAGCGGGCCACGGCTCTCCCGGACAACAACAAACAGGGACCAACCTCATGAAAAAAGTACCTCAGTTTATTGCTGGTGAATTTGTTCAGAGTCAGACCCAGAACTGGATCGATGTGACCAACCCGGCCACTAACGAAGTCATCGCCCAGGTGCCCTGCGCCACGGCGGACGAAATGCGCAAGGCCATCGACAACGCCGGCGAAGTGTTCAAAAGCTGGAAGGAAACGCCGGTATCCGAGCGGGCCCGGGTCATGCTGCGTTACCAGGCACTGCTGAAAGAACACCACGACGAGATTGCCGAAATCCTGTCCCAGGAAACCGGTAAAACCTTTGACGACGCCAAGGGCGATGTCTGGCGCGGTATCGAAGTGGTAGAGCATGCCGCCAACGTGGCGTCCATGATGATGGGCGAGACCGTTGAAAACGTCGCGCGGGAAGTGGATACCCACTCGTGGATCCAGCCGTTGGGCGTTTGCGCCGGTATTACCCCGTTCAACTTCCCGGCCATGATTCCCCTGTGGATGTTCCCGATGGCCATCGCCTGCGGTAACACCTTTATCCTCAAGCCCTCCGAGCAGGACCCGCTGACCCCGATGCGTCTGGCCGAGCTGTTTGAAGAAGCCGGTGCGCCCAAGGGCGTTCTGCAGGTGGTGCACGGTGCCAAGGAGCAGGTAGATACCCTGCTGAACGACCCGGCCATCAAGGCAATTTCGTTTGTCGGTTCGGTACCGGTTGGCCGTTACATCTACGAAACCGGCACCCGCAACATGAAGCGTGTGCAGAGCTTCGCCGGCGCCAAGAACCATATGGTGATCATGCCGGATGCCGACAAGCAGCAGGTGATCAATGCCCTGGTGGGTGCCTCTGTGGGTGCCGCCGGCCAGCGTTGCATGGCTATCTCCGTGGCGGTGTTTGTCGGAGCGGCGCAAGAGTGGATTCCGGAACTCAAGGAAGCCATGGCGAAGGTACGCCCGGGTGCCTGGAACGACTCCGGTGCCAGCTATGGCCCGGTGATTAGCCCGAGGGCCAAGGAGCGGGTTGAAGCCCTGATCGCCACCGGCGAAGCCCAGGGTGCGAAGCTGATGCTGGATGGTCGCGGCTGCACAGTGGATGGCCTGCCGGACGGTAACTGGGTAGGGCCCACCCTGTTCAGCGAAGTCACGCCGGAAATGGACATCTATAAAGAAGAAATCTTCGGCCCGGTGCTCACCTGCATGAACGCGAACGACCTTGGCGAAGCCATCGAGCTGATCAACAACAGTCCTTATGGCAACGGAACGTCTATCTTCACTAACCACGGTGGTGCTGCCCGCCGTTTCCAGCACGAAATCGAAGTCGGCCAGGTGGGTGTGAATATTCCCATCCCGGTGCCCCTGCCGTTCTTCTCTTTCACTGGCTGGAAAGGTTCCTTCTACGGTGACCAGCACGCTTACGGCAAGCAGGCAGTGCGTTTCTACACCGAAACCAAGACCGTCACCTCCCGCTGGTTTAACAGTGAAGCGACGTCTACCGAAGCCAACTTCTCCATCCAACTCCGGTAACGCCGAGCAGGGAGCTGAACGATGGATTTCAACCTGACCGAAGACCAGTTGGCGTTCCGGGATGCGGCCCGGGCCTTTGCCGAGAAAGCCATGGCACCCTATGCCGGCCAGTGGGATGTAGACCACACCTTCCCGGTGGAGGTGATGAAAGAAGCCGGCGAGATGGGCTTTATGGGGATTTATACCCCGGAAGCCCTGGGCGGCATGGGCTTGTCCCGCATGGACACCTCGGTGATCGTGGAAGAGCTGGCCATGGCCTGCCCGTCCACGGCGGCCTTTATCACCATCCACAACATGGCCACCTGGATGGTGGCCAGCTTTGCCTCCGATGACCTGAAGCAGGAAATCGTGCCCAAGCTGGCAAGTGGTGAATGGCTGGCCTCCTACTGCCTGACCGAACCCGGGGCCGGCTCTGATGCCGCCAGCCTGCGTACCAGGGCGGTTCGTGACGGCGACAGCTATGTGATCAACGGCAGCAAGATGTTTATCTCCGGCGCCGGTGCCACCGATGTGCTGGTACTGATGGCCCGTACCGGCGATGCCGACAGTGGCGCCAAGGGGATTTCCACCTTTGTGATCCCGGCCAATGCCGAGGGTGTTTCCTACGGCAAGAACGAAGAAAAGATGGGGTGGCACAGCCAGCCCACGCGGCTGGTCACCCTGGAAGACGTGCGCATTCCGGCCAGTAACCGAATTGGCAATGAAGGCGACGGCTTCGCCATTGCCATGAAGGGCCTGGACGGCGGCCGCCTGAACATCGCCACCTGCTCCCTTGGCGGCGCCCAGGCGGCGCTGCTGCGGGCGCGCAATTACCTGCACGAGCGCCAGCAGTTCGGTAAGCCACTGGCCGCGTTCCAGGCGCTGCAGTTCAAACTGGCGGATATGGCCACCAACCTAGTGGCGGCCCGGCAAATGGTGCGCCTGGGTGCCTTCAAGCTGGATGCCGGCGACCCGGAAGCCACCCTGCATTGCGCCATGGCCAAGCGCTTCGCCACCGATGCCTGTTTCGAGGTGGCCAACGAAGCCCTGCAGCTGCACGGCGGCTACGGCTACATTCGGGAATACCCGCTGGAGCGCTATGTGCGGGACCTTCGGGTACACCAGATTCTCGAGGGCACCAACGAAATCATGCGCCTGATTATTGCCCGCCGCATGCTGGAAGACGGCGTTGCCGAAGCCATCCAGTAACCGGCCCCGATCATCAGAACCGGAACAACCAAAGGAATTTACCATGAGTGAACTGATTCAACTGGAAAAACGCGATCACATTGCGATCCTGACCATCGCCAACCCGCCGGCCAACACCTGGACGGCAGACTCCCTGGCGGCTCTGGAAGCCACCATTGAAGACCTCAACGCCGACCGCAACATCTTCGCGCTGGTGGTCACCGGCCAGGGTGAGAAATTCTTCTCCGCCGGGGCAGACCTGAAAACCTTTGCCGACGGCGACCGTGCCCGCGCCAACGAGATGGCCCAGAAGTTCGGCCAGGCCTTCGCCACGCTGACCGCCTTCCGGGGTGTGTCGATTGCCGCCATTAACGGCTACGCCATGGGCGGTGGCCTGGAATGTGCGTTGTCCTGCGATATCCGCATTGCCGAAGAGCACGCCCAGATGGCGCTGCCGGAAGCCGGTGTTGGCCTGCTGCCCTGCGCTGGCGGCACCCAGAACCTGCCCTGGCTGGTGGGCGAGGGCTGGGCCAAGCGCATGATTCTGTGCGGCGAGCGGGTAGATGCCAACAAGGCCCTGCAGATTGGCCTGGTGGAAGAAGTGGTGCCGTCCGGACAAGGCCTGGCAGCCGCCCTGAAACTGGCCGAAGGTGCCTGCAAGCAGAGCCCGTCTTCCATTTCCCGCTGCAAGCAGCTGGTGATGAGCGCCCGTGATGGCCGTAGCCATACCGATGGCTGGCGCATGGAGCGGGAACTGTTTGTGGAGCTGTTCCACACCGAAGACCAGAAAGAAGGCGTGAATGCGTTCCTCGAGAAGCGCAAGCCGGAATGGAAAAACCGATAAGCCCGGGGCTGCTATGAGCGATCAACCGATGGTATTTGAAGAGTGGACCACAAACGGCGGTGGCCGGATTGCGGTCGCCAGGCTGAACAGCCCGCGTAACCTGAATTCGCTGTCTATGGACATGATCCGCCTGCTCAAGCCGCAACTGCAACGCTGGGCCGACGATGACAGCGTATGCGCAGTCTGGCTGGAAGCCGAGGGCGACAGGGCCTTCTGCGCCGGTGGCGATATCGTGTCCCTGTACCGCAGCATGACCGAGCCCGGAAAGCTGGCTGAAGGCGAGCGGTTCTTCACCGAAGAATATGAGCTGGATTACCTGATTCACACCTTCCCCAAACCGGTTGTGTGCTGGGGCAACGGTATTGTGATGGGCGGCGGCATCGGCCTGATGGCGGGTGCTTCCCACCGGGTGGTTACCGAGCACTCGAAACTGGCCATGCCGGAAGTGAGCATCGGCCTGTACCCGGATATCGGCGCCGGCTGGTTCCTGACCCGCATGCCCGGGCGTACCGGAATGTTTCTGGGGCTGACCGGCACCCGCATGAACCCAGCCGATGCGCTGTTTGTGGGCATGGCAGACCGGTTCGTCAGCCACGAACTCAAAGGGCAGGTGATTGATGCCCTGGCCTCCGCCAACTGGCAGGGTTCCAGCGCCCATAGTGTTGTCAGCTCGGTACTGCGCCAATATGAACAGCAAAGCCGGGAGGCGCTGCCGGCGTCTGCGGTTCGCGATCACTTTGATGATATCCAGAAGGCTACCGATGGCGACTCCCTTGAGCAGGTGGTAGCGCAGCTGAAAGATCTGGGCGGCCGAGAGGGTTGGCTGGGGAAGGCTGTGAAGGGATTGGCGAGCGCCTCACCCACGTCACTGGCCCTGACCTGGAAACACCTGCAGCGCAGCCAGCGGGACAGCCTGAAACAGGTGCTGGATAACGAGCTGGTGATGTCGGTGAACTGCCTGAAGAAGGGCGAGTTTGCCGAAGGTATCCGGGCGTTGCTGATCGACAAAGACATGCAGCCCCGCTGGCGTTATGCCTCGCTGGCGGAACTGGACAACGAGTGGATTGAAGCATTTTTCAGCCAGGCGCCCGGGCACTGATAAATCCCGGCGCACTGCTACAAAAACAAGGAGAAGCAAGATGGCGAAGGTAACGTTTATCGGACTGGGCAACATGGGCGGGCCCATGGCCTCCAACCTGCTGAAGGCGGGGCATGAGGTCACGGTTTTCGACCTGTCCAAACCGGCGGTTGAAGCGTTGGTGGCCGAAGGGGCCAGCACTGCGGATTCCGCTAAAGCGGCAACCCAGGGCACCGAGTGCGTAATCACCATGCTGCCGGCGGGCAAGCATGTGGAAGCGGTGTACCTGGGCGAAGACGGCCTGCTGGCAGCCCTGCCGGCCGGCACCCTGGTGATTGACTCGTCCACCATTGCCCCGGAAACCTCCCGGGCGGTGGCAGAAGCCGCAGCAGCAAAAGACCTGGCCTTTATCGATGCGCCGGTATCCGGCGGCGTGGGTGGTGCGAAGGCCGGTACGCTGACCTTCATTTGCGGTGGCGAAGTGGCCACCTACAACAAGGCACGGCCGGTTCTGGAAGCCATGGGCAAGAACATCTTCCACGCCGGCCCCCATGGCGCGGGCCAGGTCGCCAAAATCTGCAACAACATGATGCTGGCCATCCTGATGGCGGGCACCAGTGAAGCCCTGGCTCTGGGTGTGAAGAACGGCCTGGACCCTGCGGTACTCTCGGAAATCATGAAGCAGAGCTCCGGCGGCAACTGGGCGCTGAACGTGTACAACCCCTGGCCGGGTGTGATGGAAGGGGTGCCGGCATCCCGGGATTACCAGGGTGGCTTCCTGGTGAACCTGATGACCAAGGACCTGGGGCTGGCGTTTGATAACGCGGTCGCCAACCAGGCTTCCATCCCCATGGGCTCCCTGGCCCGAAACCTGTTCCAGCTGCATGCCGGGCAGGGTAACGGTCAGCTGGACTTTTCGAGTATCCTGAGGCTTTACAAACCGGACTGAGCACTAGAGTCATGCAAGTAACATTCGGGGAGCTGAAAGCTTTCCTTGAAGATCACTTTCCCCAGGGTACCGCCTACGGCACCCTGGAGGAGCTGGGGGATGGCTGGGCCGAGATGAAGCTGGAGGTGGACGACGGCCACCTGCGCCCCGGTGGAACCGTGTCTGGCCCGGTTATGATGGGGCTGGCAGACGTGGCCATGTACGCCGCCTTGCTGGGCAAAATTGGCCTGGTACCCCTGGCGGTAACCACCAACTTCAACATCAACTTCATGCGCAAGCCCGCCGCCCACGCTGCGGTGTGGGCCCGCGCTACCTTGCTGAAAGTAGGGCGCACGATGGCGGTGGGTGAGGTGTCGATCTATTCCACAGGTATGGAGGAGCAGGTGGCCCATGCCACCATGACTTACTCTATTCCTCCGGAGAAGCATCGGCCCTGATGCCCCGGCTCAGCTCCGGCGCCAGGGCTTCGGCAATGTACCGATAGCCTTTGATGCCGGGGTGGTAGCCGTCGCTGGCCAACAGCCCGGTATCTTCAATCACCGGGTAACGGGCGTAGCGGAAGTGCTGCGGCGCTTCGCTGGCCAGTTGCCGGTAGATGTCGTCCAGAAGCCTGGCCCGCCATCCCATCACGTAGCGCAAGGGCGCCGGCAGGGCGGTGAACAGGTGCATGGGAGGCACGCTCAGAAGCATCAGGGGTGCCGGATACCGTGCTTCGAGCAACTCCCTCAGTTCAAGCAGTTGCTGGCGGAATCGTTTCCGGGGCGTAAAACCGGTGGTGTCGTTGACCCCCATGCTCAGGATAACCACATCGGCTTCCGGTAAGTCTGTTTGTTCCAGCGCCCGGTTCAGGGCATTCAAACGAATACCGTTAACCCCGAAGGTGTGCCAGGCGATGGTTTGCCCGGTTCCCTCATGGAGCTTCCGTGCCAGCTGGCTGGCAAGGCCCTGATCGTGGGTTTGGGTGCCCACGCCGGCGGCGGTGGATTCACCAATCACCAGGATACGCCGTGCGGGCTCGCCCTCACCATATTGCCCGAACGGAGATCCGGAGGCCTCCGGCAGCCGTGGCGTGGTTTGACGAGTGCGCTTACCCTGATACAGCAACACCGGAAACAGCAGAGTCGTGGTCAGCCAGAATGGAAGATGCATTGCATAGATCCCGGGTTTAGTGGAGCAGAATGGTTCTGGTATCGGCGATATTAGTCGCAAGGTTCGCAGCGGGGCCCTTAACGTTCAACCGCTCATGGCCTGTCCCACTTTAGAGCCGTTGTGGCGGTTGAGCTGGCCGCAAATCCAGTCGCCGGTCGCCACCAGTTTCTCCAGGTTGACACCGGTTTCGATCCCCAAGCCCTTTAACAGATAGAGCACGTCTTCGGTGGCTACATTGCCGGAGGCGCCCTTCGCATAAGGACAACCGCCCAGGCCCGCCACCGAGGCATCGATTACGCTGACGCCTTCCTCCAGCACCGCATACAGATTAGCCAGGGCCTGGCCGTAGGTGTCGTGGAAGTGGGCCGCCAGCTTATCCATGGGAATATGGGCGGCCACGGCCTCCAGCATGCGCCTGGCTTTCAGCGGTGTGCCCACGCCGATGGTGTCGCCCAGGGAAATCTCATGGCAGCCCATGTCGTACAGGGCCTTGGCGACGCTGGCGACCTGCCCTGGCTCAATGTCACCCTCATAGGGGCAACCCATCACCGTCGACACGTAGCCGCGCACCGGAATGCCGTGCTTGCGGGCCGCTTCCACCACGGGAGCGAAGCGGTCCAGGCTTTCGGCGATACTGCAGTTGATGTTCTTTTGGGTAAAGCTTTCGGAGGCGGCGCCGAACACCGCAACCTCGTCGGCTCCGGCCGCCAGGGCATTTTCGAAACCTTTGAGGTTGGGGGTAAGGGCGGAGTAACGTACGCCGGCCTTTCGGGTGATGCCGGCCATGACCTCGGCGGCATCACCCATTTGTGGCACCCATTTCGGGGAGACAAAGCTGGCGGCTTCGATGTGGGTAAGGCCGCAGTCGGCCAGTCGATCGATCAGCCCGGTTTTGATGTTGGTAGCAATCACCGGGCCGGGTTCGTTCTGCAGGCCGTCCCGGGGGCTCATTTCCACCAGTCGGACACGTTTCGGGAAGGCCATTACTCAGCCTCCTCAATCTCGATGGCGATCAACTCCGCCCCTTCGGATACCTGGTCACCCTGGGCAAAGAACACCTCGCTGACGGTGCCATCGGCCGGGGCTTTGATGGCGTGCTCCATTTTCATGGCTTCCATGATTACGAGAGTCTGGCCGGCGGTGACCTTATCGCCAGCCTGCACCTGTACCGCCACAATGGCACCGTTCATGGGGGCAGAGAGGCTGCCGTCGCCGGCCAGGTCTTCGGTTTCCCAGCGTTCACGGTAGAGCTTGCAGGTGATGCTGTTGCCTTCGTGGAACAACACCAGTTCGTCGTTGTGCAGGTTGCCGTACACGCACAGGCGGTGGCCATTGATGACCGCTTGCAGGTAATCGTCCTGCAGGCTGGCCTGCAGGGTATAGCGGTTGTCGCCGAGAGTTATCTGATAGCCGTGATCCTGCTCAAGAACCCTTAGTTCAACCACCTCCTCGCCCATCTGCAGGGCCAGGGGTTCTGCGTAGTCGGAATTCAAACGCCAGCTGTTCTGCCGGCCGAAGGGCGACCAGGGGTCTGTGCTGACGGCTTCCCGAGATTTGCGCTGCTCCAGGACAAAGCCGGCGGCTAACACAAGAACCTTGTCCGTATCCGGTCCGGAAGCGGGAAACAGCAGCTCGCGGTGGTCGTTAATGAAACCGGTGGTCAGCTCGGCCTGGCGAAAGGGTTCGGCATCGGCCAGGGCGTGCAGGAAGCGGATGTTGGTTTTTACCCCAGCAATGCGGTACTGCTCCAGGGCCTGCACCATGCGGTTGATGGCCTGTTCCCGGGTTTCGTCCCACACGATGAGCTTGGCGATTATCGGGTCGTAGTGGATGCTGATTTCGTCGCCTTCGGTAACGCCGGTATCCACCCGCACGTGGGCGGATTCTTCCGGGGTGCGCAGGTAACGCAGGGTGCCGGTGGCAGGCAGGAAGTCCTGGTCCGGGTCTTCGGCGTAGATGCGGGCTTCCAGGGCGTGGCCGCGGGTTTTCACCTGCTCCTGGGCCAGCGGTAACGGCTCACCCCAGGCCACTTTCAGCTGCCATTCCACCAGGTCTTGCCCGGTGACCATTTCGGTAACCGGGTGTTCCACCTGCAGGCGGGTGTTCATTTCCATGAAGAAGAACGAGCCGTCTACGTCGTACAGGAACTCGACGGTGCCGGCGCCCACGTAGTTAATGGCTTGCGCGGCTTTCACGGCGGCCTCGCCCATGGCTTTACGGGTGTCCTCGCTCAGCCCCGGTGCGGGCGCTTCTTCCAGTACTTTCTGATGGCGACGCTGCACCGAGCAGTCCCGCTCGGCCAGGTAGATGCCGTTGCCTTGCTGGTCGCAGAACACCTGGATTTCCACGTGGCGTGGCTGGGTCAGGTAGCGCTCGATCAGCATGTCCGGGTTGCCGAAGGCGTTCCTGGCTTCCCGCTGGGCGGCGGCCAGGGCGTCATCGAAGTCGGCCATTGTTTCCACCACCCGCATGCCTTTACCGCCACCACCGGCAACGGCCTTCAGCAGCAGCGGGAAGCCGCATTTCTCGGCCTCGGTCCGCAGCAGCTCCGGCGACTGGTCTTTGCCGTGGTAGCCCGGCACCAGAGGCACACCGGCTTTTTCCATAATCGCCTTGGCGGCGGACTTGGAGCCCATGGCGGCGATGGCCGAAGAGGGCGGGCCGATGAATACGATGCCGTTGGCTTCGCAGGCTTCGGCAAAGCCGGTGTTTTCAGACAGGAAGCCGTAGCCTGGGTGAATGGCCCGGGCGCCACTCTGCCTGGCAATGTCGATGATGGTGTCGGCTTTCAGGTAGCTGTCGGCGCTGGCGGCCGGCCCAATGTTGAAGGCCTCGTCTGCCATGGCTACATGCCGGGCGTTGGCGTCGGCGTCTGAGTAGACCGCCACGCAGCGAATGCCCATGCGGTGAGCGGTCTGGATAATCCGGCAGGCGATTTCGCCCCGGTTGGCGATCAGGATTTTATTGAACATTATGTGTTATCTCCCGGAACCCAGCTGGCCTTGCGTTTGTTCAGGAACGCGCTGAGTCCTTCCTGGCCTTCCTCACCCACACGGATGTCGGCGATGCGTTGGGCGGTGTCTTCGATGACATCGGCACTGATGGGCTTGTGGCTGACGGCAAACACCAGGTCCTTGGCGGCACTCATGGCCTGCGGGCCATTGTCGGCCAGTTGTTGCAGCAGCTCGTTGCAGCGGGCGTGCATGGCGGCTTCGTCGTCACAGACGATGTGCACCAGCCCGTATTCGCTGGCCTGTTGTGCGCTGAAGACTTCGGCGGAAATGAAATAGCGCCGGGCCTGTCGCTCACCGATGGCCCGCACCACGTAGGGGCTGATAACGGCGGGAACCAGGCCGAGTTTCACTTCACTCAGGCAGAAGCTGGCGTTTGCGGTGGCCAGCACGATGTCGCAGCAGGCTGCCAGGCCGACGGCACCACCGTAGGCTGCGCCCTGAACCAGGCCGATCACCGGCTTGGACAGGTGGTTGAGGGTGCTCATTAGCCTGGCCAGTTCCCGGGAGTCGTTCAGGTTTTCGGCATGGTCGTTGTCTGCCATGCGGCGCATCCAGCCAAGGTCGGCACCGGCGGAGAAGTGTTTGCCTTCGGAGCGCAGGAGGACGACGCGGGTTTGGTCGTCTCGTTCCGTGACTTCCAGCGCCTTGATCAGTTGCTGGATGATCGCGTCGTCGAAGGCGTTGCGCTTGTCTGGCCGGTTCAGCACGATTTCGGAAACACCACCTTCCAGGTAGTTGAGCAGAACGGCAGAGGTCTGTTTGGTCATGGCGTTCTCTCCGGTTACATGCGGAACACGCCAAAGCGCGTCGGCTTGGCGGGTCGGTTCAGGGTGGCAGACAGGCTGAGGGCAACCACTTCCCGGGTCTGGGCCGGGTCGATCACGCCGTCGTCCCACAGGCGGGCGCTGGCGTAGTAGGGGTGGCCCTGTTGTTCGTATTTATCGGCGATGGGTTGTTTGAATTCGACTTCTTCTTCCGCACTCCAGTCCTGGCCTTTGCGTTCCATGCCTTCACGTTTGACTGTGGCGAGTACGTTGGCGGCCTGTTCGCCGCCCATCACCGAGATGCGGGCATTCGGCCACATCCACAGGAAGTCCGGGCTGTAGGCACGGCCACACATGCCGTAGTTGCCGGCGCCGTAGCTGCCGCCAATCAGCACGGTGATCTTGGGCACGTTGGCGCAGGCCACGGCCATGACCATCTTGGCGCCGTGTTTGGCGATGCCTTCGGCTTCGTACTTCTGGCCGACCATGAAACCGGTGATGTTCTGCAGGAACAGCAGCGGTATGTTGCGCTGGCAACACAGTTCAATAAAGTGCGCACCTTTTTGGGCGGATTCGCTGAACAGGATGCCGTTGTTGGCGATGATGCCCACGGGGTAACCGTGGATATGGGCGAAGCCGGTCACCAGGGTGGAGCCGTAGTAGCGTTTGAATTCGTCAA
Organism: Marinobacter sp. L-46; assembly: GCF_056859535.1. Lineage (NCBI taxonomy): Bacteria > Pseudomonadati > Pseudomonadota > Gammaproteobacteria > Pseudomonadales > Marinobacteraceae > Marinobacter > Marinobacter sp. L-46. The sequence continues at coordinate 2,438 of NZ_JBSXOP010000022.1, read as the reverse complement.
ATTCGGAGCCGTCGACGATGCGGGCGATCACGTCGCGTACGTCGAACTGTTTGCGCAAGTCGGTGCCGACGATGCCGTAGATTTCTTCCGGGTTGTACAGCGGTGCCTTGGGTTCGCGCAGTTCGACCGGCACGGGTTTGCGGCGGTTGAGGTTGGCGATGCAACGCCGGGCGATGTCCAGGGCGTGTGCGTCGTTCTCGGCATAGTGATCGGCCACGCCGGAGGTTTTGCAATGGACATCGGCTCCGCCCAGGTCTTCGGCGCTGACCACTTCGCCGGTGGCGGCTTTGACCAGCGGCGGGCCGGCCAGGAAGATGGTGCCCTGGTTGCGCACGATGATGGATTCGTCGGCCATGGCGGGTACGTAGGCACCGCCGGCGGTGCACAGGCCCATAACGACGGCGATCTGGGGGATACCATCGGCAGACATTCGGGCCTGGTTGTAGAAGATGCGCCCGAAGTGGTCGCGGTCCGGGAAGACTTCGTCCTGCCGTGGCAGGTTGGCGCCGCCGGAGTCTACCAGGTAGATGCAGGGCAGGCGGTTGGTTTCAGCAATTTCCTGGGCGCGCAGGTGTTTTTTGACGGTCAGGGGGTAGTAGCTGCCGCCTTTGACGGTCGCATCGTTGGCGATGATCATGCATTCGGTGCCGCTGACCCGGCCGATGCCGGCGATTACGCCGGCGGCGTGGACGTCTTCGCCGTAGACGTTGTAGGCGGCGAACTGGCCGATTTCGAGGAAGGGGGAGCCTTCATCAAGGAGTTTGTTGATGCGCTCTCTTGGCAGGAGTTTGCCGCGTTCGGTGTGGCGCTTCTGGTATTCGGGGCCGCCGCCCTGGTGGATGGTTTCGACTTTTTCCCGGAGGTCGGTTACGGCGGCGGCCATGGCCTGGTGGTTGGCCTGGAATTCGTCGGACCTAGGGTTAATTTTGCTCTGGAGTATCGTCATTGGATATTCGTCCGTGCATCGGCCCTGCGGGTAGAGCGATTCAAAAACCGCTACAAGCACGTCCCTGTGCGCTTCTCTCCGGCCATCCATGGCCTACGAAATTTTTGAATCGCTCTACCCGCAGGACCTCGTTTGACTTGGTCAGTGGATTCCACGCAACGCTTACTTGTTCAGGAACAGTTCTCTGCCAATCAACATGCGGCGGATTTCAGACGTTCCGGCCCCGATTTCATACAACTTCGCGTCCCGCAGCAGGCGGCCGGTGGGGTAGTCGTTGATGTAGCCGTTGCCGCCGAGGAGTTGGATGGCGTCGAGGGCGAGTTTGGTGGCCATTTCGGCTGAATACAGGATGGCGCCGGCGGCGTCTTTTCTTGTGGTTTCGCCGCGGTCGGCGGATTGGGCGACCATGTAGACGTAGGATTTGGCGGTGTTCATGAAGGTGTACATGTCGGCGACTTTGCCCTGTACCAGTTCGAATTCACCGATGGCCTGGCCGAATTGTTTGCGTTCGCGGATGTAGGGCACGACGACGTCCATGGCGGCTTGCATGAGGCCGAGGGGGCCGCCGGAGAGGACGATGCGTTCGTAGTCGAGGCCGCTCATGAGGACTTTGGCGCCGTTGCCAACTCCGCCGAGGACGTTTTCTTTGGGGACTTTGCAGTCTTCGAACACCAGCTCGCAGGTGTTGGAGCCGCGCATGCCGAGTTTGTCGAGTTTCTGGTGGCGGCTGAAGCCGGGGTAGTCGCGTTCTACGATGAAGGCGGTGACGCCTTTGGAGCCGCCTTTCGGGTCGGTTTTGGCGTAGATGACGTAGGTGTTGGCGTCTGGACCGTTGGTGATCCACATTTTGTTGCCGTTGAGGACGTAGTGGTCGCCTTCGTCGCGGGCGTGGAGTTTCATGGAGATGACGTCTGAGCCGGCGTTGGGTTCAGACATGGCGAGGGCGCCGATGTGTTCGCCGGTGATGAGTTTGGGCAGGTATGTCTGTTTTTGTTCTTCGGTGCCGTTGCGGTTGATCTGGTTGACGCACAGGTTGGAGTGGGCACCGTATGACAGGCCAACGCTGGCGGAGGCCCGGCTGATTTCTTCCATGGCCACTACGTGGGCCAGGTAGCCCATGTCGGCGCCGCCGTATTGTTCGCTCACGGTGATGCCCAGCAAGCCCATGTCGCCCAGTTTGCGCCACAGGTCCATGGGGAATTCGTTGGTGCGGTCGATTTCCTCGGCCCGGGGGGCGATTTCATCGGCGGCGAAGCGGTTGACCTGTTCACGCAGGCTGTCGAGGGTTTCGCCGAGGCCGAAGTTGAGTTCGCTGTATTGGGATTTCATGGTGTGCTGCCTTTTTTGTTCTTGCTAGCCCGGATTTCTCATAGTGCTCCAACAACCTTCGCAGACCAAGCCTGGTAGTGCCAGATCCGAGTGGTCATGGTCGAAGTTGGCGATTATTTAGCCAGTTTCCGGCATTCAGGCACAACTCCCCCTTTCCCCCATT
>NZ_JBSXOP010000021.1:0-15773 GCF_056859535.1 Marinobacter sp. L-46 | reverse complement strand
ATAATCAGCGTGGCCCGGGCAGTCTACGTGAGCGTAGTGACGGGTCGGAGAATCGTACTCAACGTGGGAGGTCGCGATGGTGATACCACGCGCACGCTCTTCCGGTGCGTTATCGATCTGATCGAAAGCACGGCTCTCGCCTGTGCCCCATACTTCGTGACATACACGAGTCAGGGCGGCTGTCAGAGTGGTCTTACCATGGTCAACGTGACCAATGGTGCCCACGTTTACGTGCGGCTTGTTACGCTCAAATTTTGCTTTAGACACGGTTACACCTCTTCCTGTTTCTTAAGTCCTGGGGATCAACCCTTTTTAATGATCGCTTCGGCAATGTTCGAAGGAGCTTCCATATAGCGGGAGAACTCCATCGCATAAGACGCTCGACCCTGTGTTGCAGAACGCAGGTCAGTGGCGTAACCGAACATCTCCGACAACGGAACTTCTGCACGGATAGTTTTACCCGCGGGCACATCTTCCATGCCCTGCACGAGGCCGCGACGACGGTTCAGGTCGCCAACTACGTCACCCATGTAATCTTCAGGGGTAACAACCTCTACCTTCATCATCGGCTCGAGAAGCGCAGGGTTGGCCTCGAGTGCGCCCTTCTTCATCGCCATGGAACCAGCGATTTTGAACGCCATCTCGTTGGAGTCAACGTCGTGGTAGGAACCATCGTACAGAGTCGCCTTGATACCCAGCAGCGGATAGCCGGCCAGACAGCCGTTCTGCATCTGCTCCTCGATACCCTGCTGAACCGCCGGGATGTATTCCTTCGGAACCACACCACCAACGATCTCGTTCACGAAGATGAAGTTTTCTGCATCTTCATCATCCAGCGGCAGCGGCTCGATCTTCACCTTGACGTGACCATACTGACCACGACCACCAGACTGACGAACGAACTTGCCTTCAACGTCAACCGGCTTGCGAATGCACTCACGGTAGGCAACCTGCGGCTTACCGATGTTGGCCTCTACCTTGAATTCGCGACGCATACGGTCAACCAGGATGTCCAGGTGCAGCTCGCCCATACCGGAGATGATGGTCTGACCGGTCTCTTCGTCGGTGCGAACACGGAAGGACGGATCTTCCTGGGCCAGCTTGCCCAGAGCAACACCCATCTTCTCCTGGTCTGCCTTGGACTTCGGCTCAACGGCAACAGAGATTACCGGCTCCGGGAACTCCATGCGCTCGAGAACGATCTTGTGATTCTCGTCACACAGGGTGTCACCGGTAGTAACGTTCTTCAGGCCGATCGCTGCAGCGATATCGCCCGCCAGAACTTCTTTGATCTCTTCCCGGTCGTTGGCGTGCATCTGAACCATACGGCCCACACGCTCCTTTTTGCCCTTCACGGAGTTGAAAACGGCATTACCGGATTCCAGTTTACCGGAGTAAACCCGGAAGAACGTCAGAGTACCTACGAACGGGTCGGTAGCGATCTTGAACGCCAGGGCGGCGAACGGAGCATCGTCATCAACCGGACGGGTTTCTTCAGAACCTTCGTCGTCAACCTCACCGCGGATGGCTTTAACTTCATCCGGAGCCGGCAGGAATTCAATAACGGCATCCAGTACCGCCTGAACACCCTTGTTCTTGAACGCAGAACCACAGGTGGCCAGTACGATTTCGTTGGCGATGGTACGAGCACGCAGACCCTGCTTGATCTCTTCGTAGGTCAGCTCTTCGCCTTCGAGGTACTTCTCCATGAACTCTTCGTTGGCTTCAGCGGCAGCTTCGATCATCTGCTCGCGCGCCTTCTCGGCTTCTGCCTGCATGTTCTCAGGGATGTCACGAAGCTCGTAAGTCATACCCTGATCAGCTTCATTCCAGTAGATCGCCTTCATGCGCAGCAGGTCGACGATGCCCTCGAACTCATCTTCAGCACCAATCGGCAGCTGGATGGGTACAGCAGTCGCACCCAAACGCTGGCGAATCTGCTCAACCACGCGCATAAAGTCAGCGCCGGCACGGTCCATCTTGTTGACGAACACCATGCGCGGAACTTCGTACTTGTTGGCCTGGCGCCATACAGTCTCGGACTGCGGCTCAACACCTGAGGAGCCACAGAACACAACCACGGCACCGTCAAGAACACGCAGGGAACGCTCTACTTCGATAGTGAAGTCAACGTGGCCTGGTGTGTCGATGATGTTGATGCGGTGCTCGGGATACTGCTTGTCCATACCCTGCCAGAAGGTTGTAACAGCGGCAGACGTGATGGTGATACCACGCTCCTGCTCCTGCTCCATCCAGTCTGTGGTGGATGCGCCGTCGTGGGTCTCGCCCATTTTGTGACTACGACCGGTGTAGTAAAGAATACGCTCGGTGGTAGTAGTTTTGCCCGCATCCACGTGCGCACAGATACCAATGTTTCTGTAACGTTTGATAGGAGTCTTGCGTGCCACGATATAAACCTCGGCTTGTTAGAAACGGAAGTGAGAGAATGCCTTGTTGGCTTCTGCCATACGATGCACGTCTTCGCGCTTCTTCACTGCTGCGCCCTTGCTTTCAGCCGCATCAAGAATCTCGCCAGCCAGACGCTGAGCCATGCTCTTTTCGCCACGTTTCCGTGAATATTCAACGAGCCAGCGCATGGCCAGCGCGTTCTGACGGGAAGGCCGTACTTCTACAGGCACCTGGTAGGTAGCACCACCCACACGACGGGACTTAACCTCGACCATCGGCTGGATGTTTTCCAGGGCCTTCTCGAACATTTCGATCGGCTCTTCTTTGGATTTTTCGGCAACAATAGACAGCGCGCCATAAACAATGCGCTCTGCAGTTGCTTTCTTACCGCTTTCCATCACGTGGTTGATGAACTTGGCAAGACGTGCACTGCCGAATTTAGGATCGGGAATAATTTCCCGTTTAGCTGCAACTCTTCTTCTAGGCATCGATAAGCCCTTATATCTAAAAGGTCTTCAGGAACCCCTGAGATAGCACATGCTACTCAGCCTTACTCTTACCGTTCTTACAAGCAACGATAAAAGACACCCGCTCGGGACATCAGGACTTGGGTCGTTTTGCACCGTACTTGGAGCGGCCCTGCTTACGGTTCTGTACACCCTGGGTGTCCAAAGTACCGCGAACAGTGTGGTAGCGCACACCCGGAAGGTCTTTTACTCGACCGCCGCGGATCAGCACAACGCTGTGCTCCTGAAGGTTGTGACCTTCACCACCAATGTATGAGGAAACCTCGAAGCCGTTAGTCAGACGAACACGGCACACTTTACGAAGTGCTGAGTTCGGCTTCTTCGGCGTTGTGGTGTATACACGAGTGCACACACCACGGCGCTGAGGACAGGCCTGAAGAGCAGGAACATCGCTCTTGGCTACCTTGCGCTTACGAGGCTTACGCACCAACTGATTAATCGTTGCCATGTAAGCAAACTCCAAAAAAACCATACCAATGAAACTTACCCCCTTTGCAGGGGGTAAAATTTAAGGGACGCAAGTGTAAGCCTGCGCCCCGATTCAGTCAAGATGACTGCTCTCTTTTTAACCACCCTCCGGATAGGTATCTACCCGGAGAGTGGCGCGCCTTAATCAGCTTTCGCGATTAAGTTCAGCGCTCAGAGCTTCTTCTACGTCGGCTGCAGTAATGCCCTGTTCTTCCAGGTCACGCTTGCGACGACGCTCGCTGTGGTAAGCCAGACCGGTACCAGCCGGAATCAGTCGACCCACTACAACGTTTTCTTTCAGGCCACGCAGGTAATCGCGTTTTCCGGTAACCGCACCTTCGGTAAGAACCCGGGTGGTTTCCTGGAACGAGGCAGCAGAGATAAACGATTCTGTTGCCAGCGATGCCTTGGTGATACCCAGCAGCAGACGCTCGAACCTTGCCGGATCTTTATCTGCGGCCACAGCCTTTTCGTTCTCTTCCAGAACCTGGGTGATTTCCACCTGGTCGCCGGACAGCAACGTGGTGTCACCCGGATTGGTGATTTCCACCTTGCGCAGCATCTGGCGAACGATAACCTCAATGTGTTTATCGTTGATGACAACACCCTGCAGACGGTAAACGTCCTGAATTTCGTTGGTGATGTACTTCGCCAGTTCTACCACACCCAGCAGGCGCAGGATGTCGTGCGGGTTGGACGGGCCATCGGAGATAACCTCACCCTTCTCAACCGTTTCACCCTCGAACACGTTCAGCTGACGGTGCTTCGGAATCAGAACCTCGTAGGCATCATCGTCTTTCGGTGTAATCACCAGACGCTTCTTGCCCTTGGTTTCCTTACCGAAGGAGACCACACCGCTGATTTCAGCCAGGATGGCAGACTCTTTCGGGCGACGGGCCTCGAACAGGTCGGCAACCCGCGGCAGACCACCGGTAATATCCCGGGTCTTGGAGCTTTCCTGCGGAATACGGGCTACAACGTCACCCAGCTCCACATTCGCGCCATTGGCCATGGTCACCAGTGCGTTCGCCGGCAGGAAGAAGATTGCGGCGCCACCACCCGGCAGCTCCACTTCCTCACCTGCGTCGTCAATCAGCTGGATAGCCGGACGAATGTCCTTACCCGCAGCCGGACGCTCTTTCGGGTCAATCACTTCCATGGTGGACAGACCGGTCAGCTCGTCAGCCTGGGTGCGGACAGTAATGCCCTCTTCCATATTGACGAACTTGGCGGTGCCCTTCGCTTCCGCGATGATCGGGTGAGTGTGCGGATCCCACTTGGCAACCACAACACCGGCCTCAACCAGGTCGCCGTTCTTCACGGACAGCACAGCACCGTACGGCAACTTGTACCACTCACGCTCACGACCCTGCTCATCGGCGATCGCCAATGCAGAGGAACGGGACACCACAACCAGGGAACCGTCGGTCTTCTCGATGGATTTCAGGTTATGCAGGCGTACGGTGCCACCATGCTTGACCTGGATATTATCCACTGCAGACGCCCGGCTTGCGGCACCACCGATGTGGAACGTACGCATGGTCAGCTGGGTACCCGGCTCACCGATGGACTGGGCAGCAATAACACCGACTGCCTCGCCCACGTTTACGCGATGGCCACGGGCCAGGTCGCGGCCGTAACACTTGGAACAGATACCGTGACGGGTATCACAGGTGATCGCAGAGCGCACCCAGATTTCGTCAACACCGGCACGCTCAACCATCTCAACGGTTTTCTCGTCCAGCAGTGTACCGGCAGGAACAACGGCGTTGTCCTTGTCAGTCGGGGTGAACACGTCACGGGCGGTAACGCGGCCCAGAACACGATCGCCCAGAGGCACAACCACGTCGCCACCTTCGATGTGCGGCGTCATCAGCAGGCCTTCGTCGGTACCGCAGTCTTCTTCGGTAACCACCAGGTCCTGCGATACGTCTACCAGGCGACGAGTCAGATAACCGGAGTTCGCGGTCTTCAGAGCGGTATCCGCCAGACCCTTACGAGCACCGTGGGTGGAGATGAAGTACTGGAGTACGTTCAGACCTTCACGGAAGTTCGCGGTGATCGGCGTTTCGATGATGGAACCATCCGGCTTGGCCATCAGACCACGCATACCGGAAAGCTGACGAATCTGGGCCGCGGAACCCCGCGCACCGGAATCGGCCATCATGTAAACGGAGTTGAAAGACTCCTGCATCAGGTCTTCGCCGTCTTCGCCCTTCACCGGCTGGCCATCGGGGCCAATAACCTGCTCTTTGGACAGACGCTCCATCATCGCCTTGGACACTTTGTCGTTAGCGCGGGACCAGATGTCTATAACCTTGTTGTACTTCTCGCCCTGGGTCAGCAGACCGGACGCGTACTGGTTCTCGATGTCTTTTACTTCTTCAGAAGCCGCATCAACCAGCTCGTACTTCTCCGGAGGAATCTCGAAGTCGTTGAAACCGATAGAGATACCGGAACGGGTTGCGTAGTGGTAACCCATGTACATCAGCTGGTCGGCAAAGATAACGGTGTCCTTCAGACCAGCATCCCGGTAACAGGTGTTGATCAGGTTGGAAATCGCTTTCTTCACCATCGGCTTGTTCACGATCTCGAACGGCAGGCCGTCGGGAACGATATCAAACAGCAGTGCACGACCGACCGTGGTATCAACCAGGCGGTAGGCTTCGGAGCGGCTGCTATCTTCGGCGATGGCCACTTCCTTAACGCGCACTTTCACCTTGGCCTGAAGGTCTACCTTGCCGGCACCGTAGGCGCGGTGTGCTTCCTTGATGTCGGCAAACACCATGCCTTCACCCTGGGCTGCGTGGCGCTCACGGGTCATGTAGTACAGACCCAATACCACGTCCTGGGACGGTACGATGATCGGCTCGCCGTTGGCCGGCGACAGCACGTTGTTGGTAGACATCATCAGCGCACGGGCTTCGAGCTGGGCTTCCAGGGTCAGCGGTACGTGTACCGCCATCTGGTCACCGTCGAAGTCGGCGTTGTAGGCCGCACACACCAGCGGGTGCAGCTGGATAGCCTTACCTTCAATCAGTACCGGCTCGAACGCCTGGATACCCAGACGGTGCAGGGTCGGCGCCCGGTTCAGCATGATCGGGTGCTCGCGGATAACTTCGTCGAGGATATCCCATACCACGCCTTCTTCGCGCTCGACCATCTTCTTGGCGGCCTTGATGGTGGTCGCCAGGCCACGGTGCTCAAGCTTGGAGAAAATGAACGGCTTGAACAGCTCCAGGGCCATCTTCTTGGGCAGACCGCACTGGTGCAGGCGCAGGTACGGACCCACTACGATGACCGAACGGCCAGAGTAGTCCACACGCTTACCCAGCAGGTTCTGACGGAAGCGGCCTTGCTTACCCTTGATCATGTCAGCCAGGGACTTCAGCGGGCGCTTGTTGGTGCCGGTGATGGCACGGCCACGACGACCGTTATCCAGCAGGGCATCTACAGCTTCCTGGAGCATCCGCTTCTCGTTACGCACGATGATGTCAGGAGCATTCAGCTCCAGCAGGCGCTTGAGACGGTTGTTCCGGTTGATTACCCGACGGTACAGATCGTTCAGGTCGGAGGTGGCAAAACGGCCACCGTCCAGCGGAACCAGCGGGCGCAGATCCGGCGGCAGAACCGGCAATACGGTCATCACCATGTCGCCCGGCTTGTTGCCGGAGTACAGGAACGCCTCAAGAATCTTCAGACGCTTGCTGAATTTCTTGATCTTGGTTTCGGAATTGGTCTGCGGGATTTCTTCACGCAGGCCGTCAACTTCTGCCTGCAGGTCGATATCTTCCAGCAGTTCCTTGATGGCTTCGGCACCCATACGGGCGTCGAATTCGTCACCGAACTCTTCCAGGGCTTCGTAGTACTGCTCGTCGTTCAGCAGCTGGCCCTTCTCCAGGGTGGTCATACCCGGATCGATAACAATAAAGCTCTCGAAGTACAGAACCCGCTCGATATCGCGCAGGGTCATGTCCAGCATCAGGCCGATGCGGGACGGCAGAGACTTCAGGAACCAGATGTGGGCAACCGGGCTGGCCAGCTCGATATGACCCATGCGCTCACGGCGAACGCTGGCCAGTGCAACTTCAACGCCACACTTTTCGCAGATAACACCGCGGTGCTTCAGGCGCTTGTACTTGCCGCACAGGCATTCGTAGTCCTTGATCGGGCCGAAGATCTTGGCACAGAAAAGACCGTCACGCTCCGGCTTGAAGGTACGGTAGTTAATGGTCTCAGGCTTTTTTACTTCGCCAAAAGACCAGGAACGAATCATGTCAGGCGACGCAAGACCAATACGGATCGCGTCGAATTCCTTGCTCTGATTCTGGCTCTTGAGAAGATTCAGCAAATCTTTCATCAGTTAAAGCTCCGGATGGCGTTAATCTCGGGCGGGCACACGGGGTGCCCGCTCACGCTGCCAAAAACAATTCGGCTCACTCGGATTCCAGCTCGATGTCGATACCCAACGAGCGGATTTCCTTGACAAGAACGTTGAAGGATTCGGGCATGCCCGGCTCCATGCGATGATCGCCATCGACAATGTTCTTGTACATCTTGGTCCGGCCGTTAACGTCGTCAGACTTAACAGTGAGCATTTCCTGCAGGGTGTAGGCGGCACCGTATGCCTCCAGAGCCCAGACTTCCATCTCACCGAAGCGCTGACCACCGAACTGAGCCTTACCACCCAGCGGCTGCTGGGTAACCAGGCTGTAAGAGCCGGTAGAACGAGCGTGCATCTTGTCGTCGATCAAGTGGTTCAGCTTGAGCATGTACATGTAGCCTACGGTCACCGGACGGTCAAATGCGTCGCCGGTGCGGCCATCGTACAGCTTGGTCTGACCACTGGTATCCAGGTCTGCCAGGGCCAGCATGTGCTTGACCTCGGCTTCCTTGGCACCGTCGAAGACCGGTGTTGCCATGGGAACACCACCGCGCAGGTTGTTACACAGCTCCAGGATTTCCTGATCTGACAGGCTATCCAGGTCAACCTTGAACACCTCGTCGGAGTGGTTGTAGATCTCGTCCAGCAGCTTGCGCAACTCGAGGATCTTGCGCTGTTCGTCCAGCATGCGGCTGATCTTTTCACCCAGACCCTTGGCGGCTGCGCCCAGGTGGGTTTCCAGAACCTGACCAACGTTCATCCGCGACGGAACACCCAGCGGGTTCAGTACGATGTCCACGGTGGTGCCGTGCTCGTCGTAAGGCATATCCTCGATCGGCATAACCGCAGAGATAACACCCTTGTTACCGTGACGACCCGCCATCTTGTCACCCGGCTGGATGCGACGCTTGATAGCCAGGTACACCTTGACGATCTTCAGAACGCCCGGAGCCAGGTCATCGCCTTGCTGCAGCTTGCCCTTCTTGTCGTCGAAGCGTGCTTCATGCTCTTTCTTGCGCTCTTCCAGACCCTGCTCGGATTTCTCGAGCAGCTCGTTCAGGGCTTCGTCTTTCATGCGCAGCTTGAACCAGTCCGGACGCGGCAGTTCGGCCAGGTAGGCTTCATCCAGCTTCGCACCTTTCTTCAGGCCCGGGCCGCTGATCACTTCCTGGTCTTTCAGGGCAACCATCAGACGCTCGTAAGTGGCACCTTCAACGATACGGTACTCGTCCTTCAGGTCCTTACGGTACTTGTCGAGCTGCTCTTTCTCGATGGACTGCGCACGGGCATCTTTCTCGATACCGTCACGGGTAAATACCTGCACATCGATAACGGTGCCCCGGGTACCGGTCGGAACGCGCTGGGAAGTGTCTTTCACGTCAGACGCCTTCTCACCGAAGATGGCACGCAGCAGCTTCTCTTCCGGTGTCAGCTGGGTTTCGCCTTTCGGAGTCACCTTGCCTACCAGAATGTCGCCGGGGCCTACTTCTGCACCGATGTAAACAATACCGGACTCGTCCAGCTTGGACAGCGCGCTTTCACCCACGTTCGGAATATCCGCAGTGATTTCTTCGCTACCCAGCTTGGTGTCACGGGCCACACAGGTCAGTTCCTGGATGTGGATCGTGGTCAGACGGTCTTCCTGAACCACCTTTTCGGAGATCAGGATGGAGTCCTCAAAGTTGTAACCGTTCCAGGGCATGAACGCGATGCGCATGTTCTGGCCCAGCGCCAGCTCACCCAGATCCACAGACGGACCGTCCGCCAGAACGTCACCACGGGCAATCACATCACCCTGACGCACGATGGAACGCTGGTTGATACAGGTGTTCTGGTTCGAGCGGGTGTACTTGGTGAGGTTGTAGATATCCACACCTGCATCACCGGCTTCGGTTTCTTCGTTATTTACACGAACCACGATACGGGCCGCGTCAACGCTTTCGATCACACCACCACGACGGGCTGTTACACAGACACCGGAATCCTGGGCTACGGTACGCTCTACACCGGTTCCTACCAGCGGAACCTGTGATTTCAGCGTCGGAACCGCCTGACGCTGCATGTTCGCGCCCATCAGGGCCCGGTTAGCATCGTCGTGCTCCAGGAACGGAATCAGGGACGCCGCTACCGACACAACCTGGCGCGGGGAAACGTCCATGAAGTTAACCGCTTCCGGCGGAGCCACGGTAAATTCGTTCTGGTGACGAACCGTTACCAGCTCGTCGGTCAGGCGCTTGCCTTCGTCGGTGGCCGCACTCGCCTGGGCGATCACGTAGTTGCTCTCTTCAATCGCAGAGAGGTAAACCACTTCATCAGTGACCACGCCATCGACAACTTTCCGATACGGGCTCTCAAGGAAGCCGTAGGAGTTGGAACGGGCATAGGTTGCCAGCGAGTTGATCAGACCGATGTTCGGGCCTTCCGGAGTCTCGATCGGACACACGCGGCCGTAATGGGTCGGGTGTACGTCCCGAACCTCAAAGCCTGCACGCTCACGGGTCAGACCACCCGGGCCCAGGGCAGAGATACGACGCTTGTGCGTCACTTCGGACAACGGGTTGTTCTGATCCATAAACTGGGACAACTGGCTGGAACCAAAGAATTCCTTAACCGCTGCAGCAACCGGCTTGGCGTTAATCAGGTCCTGCGGCATCAGGCCTTCGCTTTCAGCAAGGCTCAGACGCTCGCGAACCGCACGCTCTACCCGCACCAGGCCTACACGGAACTGGTTCTCGGCCATCTCGCCAACGCAACGTACGCGACGGTTACCCAGGTTATCGATGTCATCCACCTGGCCCTGGCCGTTACGGATGGCGATCAGGGTCTTGAGGACATCAATGATGTCTTCGTGGGTCAGGATGCCTTCGCCTGTGCTCTCTTCACGGCCCAGACGACGGTTCAGCTTCATCCGGCCAACCGCAGACAGGTCATACCGCTCTTCAGAGAAGAACAGGTTGTTGAACAGGGTTTCCGCAGAGTCCTTGGTGGGCGGCTCGCCCGGGCGCATCATGCGGTAGATTTCAACCAACGCTTCCAGCGGGGTGCGGGTCGGGTCGATACGCAAGGTATCGGACATGAACGGGCCGCAATCCAGGTCGTTGGTGTACAGGGTTTCAATGTCTTTAACACCGGCATCGAGGATCTTGGTAACCACTTCCTCGGTCAGTTCGGTGTTGCACTCCACCAGCACTTCGCCGGTAGACTGATCAATCATGTCCTTGGCCAGAACACGACCGTAGAGATATTCGGTTGGTACTTCCAGCTCGGTAATGCCAGCTTTTTCCAGCTGCTTGATATGGCGAGCCGTGATACGACGACCTTCTTCGGCAATCACGTTGCCGTCCTGGTCTTTGATATCAAACGTCGCGATATCACCACGCAGACGGCTTGGCACCAGCTCGAGCTTGCACACTTCTTCGCCCAGCGAGAACTTACTGGTTTCGAAGAACATCTCCAGCATCTGCTCAGAGGTGTAATTCAGCGCGCGCAGCAGAATAGACGCAGGCAGCTTACGACGACGGTCGATACGAACGAACACGGAGTCCTTCGGATCGAATTCGAAGTCGAGCCACGAGCCACGGTAAGGAATCACCCGGGCTGAATACAGCAGCTTGCCGGATGAGTGGGTCTTGCCCTTGTCGTGATCAAAGAACACACCAGGTGAACGGTGGAGCTGGGAAACAATTACACGCTCGGTACCGTTTACAACGAAGGTACCGTTCTCGGTCATCAGGGGCATCTCGCCCATGTAGACCTCTTGTTCCTTGATGTCCTTGATCGCCTTGTTGGACGATTCCTTGTCATAAATGATCAAGCGGACTTTCACCCGCAGCGGCGCGGCGTAAGTTACGCCCCTGAGCTGACATTCCTTGACGTCGAACACCGGCTCGCCGATTCGATAGCTCACATACTCGAGCGCGGCGTTGCCAGAGTAACTGACAATCGGGAATACGGATTTGAATGCTGCGTGAAGACCGGTTTCCCGGCGGTCTTCAGGAGCGGCTTCCATTTGCAGGAAGTCCCGGAACGAATCCAGCTGAATAGACAGCAAATAGGGGACGTCCATCACGGAAGGCAATTTACTAAAGTCTTTGCGAATCCGCTTTTTCTCAGTGTAGGAGTAAGTCATCTGCATTCCCCAGCTTTAGACCTGATACCTGGTATCAAGAAGCAATCAAATGTTCTGCTTCGGGGCCGAATTGCTCGGCTTATCGCGCCGTCTTGAACAAGACTCTGGCTGTAGGTTATAGATCTGACATCAACCTGCAATTGCACACCAGACTCTATAGCATATACAACAGAAAAAGGCCGGTGGCACGAAGCCACCAGCCCGTCCATGCTTAATGCACGGTGTCGATCAACAGCCGACTCTTACTTAAGCTCAACAGAAGCGCCTGCTTCCTCAAGCTTCTTCTTGGCCTCTTCAGCCTCGTCCTTGCTAGCGCCTTCCTTAACAGTAGAAGGAGCGCCGTCAACCATTTCCTTGGCTTCTTTCAGGCCCAGACCAGTCAGTTCACGAACGGCCTTGATAACGTTTACTTTCTTCTCGCCAGGACCGGTCAGAACTACGTCGAACTCGGTCTGCTCTTCAGCGGCTTCGCCACCAGCAGCGGCAGCCGGAGCGGCAGCAACAGCGGCAGCAGCAGAAACGTTAAACTTCTCTTCCATAGCTTCAACGAGCTCAACAACTTCCATTACGCTCATTTCAGCAATTGCATTCAAAATATCGTCTTTAGACAGAGCCATGACTTTCTCCGAAAATGTAAAAAATGGTGTTCAACAGAATCAAGCAGCTTCTTGCTTCTGGTCGCGGACTGCAGCTACTACACGTGTGATTCTGCCCGGAATATCGTTCAGAGTACGTGCAAGCTTGGTAACTGGTGCCTGTGTAACAATGGCCAGCTTGGTCAACGCTTCGTGCAGCGTCGGCAGCGTAGCCAGGCGATCGATCTGTTCTGCGCCCATCAGCTCACCGCCAACAGCCAGACCCTTGATTTCGAACGCCTCTTTCTCTTTGGCAAAATCCTTTAGCAGGCGCGCAGCGGCACCCGGATCTTCCATAGAGAAAGCCAGAATGGTAGGACCAACCAGCGCAGGATCGATGCACTCGAACTCGGTACCTTTAATAGCAATCTTCGCCAGGTTGTTACGAACAACCTTCAGGCGAACATTCTCGGCACGAGCCTTGGCACGAAGCGCAGTCATGTCACCAGAGGTGACACCACGGTAGTCAGCCAAAACCACAGACAGAGCAGCTCCAGCAGTCTCGTTGACTTCAGCGACGATCGCCTTCTTGTCTTCGAGTCTAATTGCCACTGGATTTCTCCTCGATTTCGCCAGCTTTATGCCGGCAAACCCATCATTGTCCTCAAAGAGGACGCCTAACGGTGTTTGGGTTCAGAGAGAACGTCTTCACACCGTCTGCGCAGGCGTTGCTTTAACCCTTGCGGCCCTTGTTACCAAGGGCCTCGGAGGCCTGCGGTCTTTGACAGCCTTGGCTTCCGCCCAGACTACAAAGTAACTACCGATCAGAGGCTCAGAGTGCCCTGATCAATAGTCAGGCCAGGACCCATCGTAGAAGAGATAGTGATCTTTTTCAGATACACACCCTTGGACGATGCAGGCTTGGCCTTTTTCAGGTCTGCAACCAGAGCTTCAAGGTTCTCCTTGATGTTCTGGGCAGAAAATTCAACGTTACCCAGCGGAGCGTGGATAATGCCGTTTTTGTCAGTACGGTAGCGAACCTGACCGGCCTTGGCGTTCTTCACTGCAGTTTCAACGTCTGCAGTTACAGTGCCAACCTTCGGGTTCGGCATCAGGCCGCGGGGACCGAGGATCTGGCCCAGCTGACCAACAACACGCATGGCATCGGGAGTCGCGATAACCACGTCAAAATCCATGTTGCCTTTCTTCACTTCGTCAGCCAGATCGTCCATGCCGACAATGTCTGCACCAGCGGCAGTGGCTTTCTCGGCATTGGCACCCTGGGTGAATACTGCAACACGTACGGTTTTACCGGTACCGTGAGGCAGAACGGTGCTGCTACGTACAACCTGGTCGGATTTACGTGCATCAACACCCAGGTTTACGGCTACGTCTACAGACTCTTTGAACTTGACGTTCTGGCCCAGTTCAGACAGCAGCGCAACCGCTTCGTCTACAGTGTAGGCGCGGGTGGAGTCTACTTTTTCACGAATCAGCTTCTGACGCTTACTCAGCTTAGCCATCTTACAGACCCTCCACGTTCAGGCCCATGCTGCGGGCAGTACCAGCGATGGTGCGAACGGCTGCGTCCATATCGGCAGCAGTCATGTCCGGCTCTTTGGTCTTGGCGATTTCTTCCAGCTGAGCGCGGGTTACCGTACCCACTTTGTCCGTGTTCGGACGACCGGAACCGCTCTTGATGCCAGCCGCTTTTTTCAGCAGCACCGGCGCCGGCGGGGTCTTGGTAATAAAGGTAAAACTGCGATCACTGTATACAGTGATAACAGTCGGAATCGGCAAGCCCGGCTCCATGCCTTGAGTCTTGGCATTGAAGGCCTTACAGAATTCCATGATGTTTACGCCACGCTGACCCAGGGCCGGACCAACGGGGGGACTCGGGTTGGCCTGGCCGGCAGCAACCTGAAGCTTGATATAGGCTTCAATCTTCTTTGCCATGATAGCTCTCCTGTGGGTTCGAACGCCTTTCGGCTCCCCGTTAATAACAACTGCAAATAGCAGACACAAAAAGCCCGCGTCGCTTCAGCGCGCGAGCTTTCAGGCTTGAAGGCTGCCTCAGTCTTTCTCGACCTGACCAAACTCCAGCTCTACCGGAGTAGATCGACCGAAGATCAGAACGGCAACCTTGACTCGACTCTTCTCGTAGTCGACTTCTTCAACCACGCCATTGAAGTCTGCAAACGGACCTTCAACAACGCGAACAATTTCGCCCGGCTCGAACAGGGTCTTGGGCTTCGGCTTGTCTGCACCACTTTCTACACGACGCAGGATTGCTTCTGCTTCGCGCTCGGTGATCGGAGCCGGCTTGTCTTTGGTACCACCAATAAAACCAAGAACCCGCGGGGTATTCTTGACAAGATGCCACGAAGCATCGTCCATTTCCATCTGGACCAATACGTACCCGGGATAGAACTTGCGCTCACTCTTGCGCTTTTTCCCGTCACGCATTTCAACGACTTCCTCGGTCGGAACCAGGATCTCGCCGAACTTGTCTTCCATTCCTTCGAGCGCAACACGCTCTTTCAGAGTGCGCATTACGTGCTTTTCGAAGCCAGAATACGCATGAACGACGTACCAGCGCTTAGCCATTGCCCACTCCTGTTAACCGATAAAGCCGGCGACCAGCCAACTGATCAGTGAATCCATACCCCACAAGATCAGCGCTACAACCAGAACAAACACCACAACGATAATTGTGGTCTGAACCAGCTCAGGCCTAGTGGGCCATACCACTTTCCGGATCTCGACACGCGCTTCTTTCAAAAGGGTCGCAAAACGGCGACCACGGTCGGTCTGCAAAGCCACAAAGGCAGCAACCAGACCAAGCGCAACCAGAGCCAGAACCCGATACAACACAGACTCTGCACTGAAATACTGATTACCGACGACACCGACGGCAATCAGAACGAAAACAACCAGCCATTTCACGGTATCGAAACGGCTGGTCGATTGAACGGCTTTTGACTCCATAGGAATCAGCTTATGTATCCGGATGTTAAAAAATGGCAGGCCAGGAGGGAATCGAACCCCCAACCTGCGGTTTTGGAGACCGCTGCTCTGCCAATTGAGCTACTGGCCTGCACCGAAACAACTCAGTGCAACAACAAAGAGTAACCCGAAGGTTACTCGATGATCTTGGATACCACGCCGGCACCAACGGTACGGCCGCCTTCACGAATCGCGAAGCGCAGACCATCTTCCATGGCAATCGGAGCGATCAGGGTAACAGTCATTTTCACGTTGTCACCCGGCATTACCATTTC
>NZ_JBSXOP010000020.1:0-45858 GCF_056859535.1 Marinobacter sp. L-46 | reverse complement strand
GGTAACGTTCATCTGAACACCTCTTGTTGTTGACCTATTGATTTTGCACATCTAATAGTGGCGCTTTGACGCCGATCTCAACAAGAGGTGTTCATCCCATCATCCATGTGGCGCTTCTGCTCCGCCATCCATGGCTCCGCAAATTTTTGGAAAGGCGAACCCAACCCCGCCCACCAGCTTCTGAGTTAGTCCTTTAGCGCCTGAAACCTTGCTATGGCTTCTTTTCGGGATTCTTTCAGGTCCACTATGGGTCTGGGGTAGCCTTTCGGGATAACGCCCCCCTTGGATGGATCATGAATCCGCTTGTTATCCAGTTTGGCCAACTCCGGCACCCACTGCCGAATAAATTCCCCTTTCGGGTCAAAGCGCTCGCTCTGTGTTACCGGGTTAAACACCCGGAAATAGGGCGCTGCATCTGTACCGGTTGAGGCACTCCACTGCCAGCCGCCGTTATTGGATGCCAGAAAACCATCCACCAGATTCTGCATAAACCAGGCCTCACCCAACCGCCAGTCTATGAACAGGTTCTTGGTGAGGAACATGGCGGTGATCATCCGTAAACGGTTATGCATCCAGCCGGTGGCTTTTAGCTGGCGCATAGCGGCATCCACAATCGGGATGCCCGTCCGGCCTTCTTTCCAGGCCTCAAAATTCTCACCGGGTTTATTCCACACCAGCGCCTCGGTTTCCTCCTTGAACGCCCTGCCCATGCTCACCCTCGGGTAGTGGTAAAGGATGTTTATGTAAAAATCCCGCCAGGCGATTTCGTTTATCCAGGTTTCGATGTCATCACCAGAAACACCGGCCTGCCGGGCAGCAATCAGGCACTGTTTGCCGGACAGTACGCCGTTGGCCAGGTATGGCGATAGCTGGCTGGTGCCGTCCAGGGCCGGGAAGTCGCGATTGTCTTTGTAGTCTTTTGCTCTCTCGGCCAGGAATTCTTCCAGCTGGTCGTGAGCGGCGTCTTCTCCGGTGGGAACCAGGGGTTCCGGTGCATCGCTGAACGGTGCGGGTAGAGTGTCGGTCTGCTCAGCCTGTACTTCAGGGCCCTGGGCTGAGGGCGCCGGGTAAAGCGTGGGCTGGGTTTCTTCAATCCAGCTGCGCCAGCGCCGTGAAAACGGGGTAAACACCGAATAGGGTTCGTTCTGCTGGGTAAGGATCTGGCCCACCGGTGCCACGGTCTGGTCACGGTATTTGTTTACCTTTATAGACAGTTCGTCCAGGCGGTCGTGAACCTGCTTGTCGCGGCGGCGTTCGTTGAGGCCGTACTCTTCGTTGAAGTGCAGGGCGGTAATGCCATGCTCTTTGCAGAAAGATTCAAGCGTGCCGAGGCTGTCGGCAAAGGTGTCGGCGTTCAGGAATGACAAGCCTATGCCCAGCCTGGCGAGCTGCCGGGCCAGGCTGTTGGCGTGTTCCAGCACAAATTGTACCCGGGCCGCAGACCAGTCGTGTTCCTGCCACTGTTTCGGGGTAACAATAAAGCAGGCACGAACGGGGTTGCCGCTGCGGCAGGCCGCGGTCAGGGCGGGGTTGTCGGCAAGGCGCAGATCGTTGCGGAACCAGACCAGCTGTGTCATTGGAACATCCATTTTGGCCAGAGGGTGAATAAGGGTAATTACACTCTTAAATCATTGGCTTGTATATTCGCTGCCGGGGCGATACTGGATTATAGTTAAACATCACGGCCTGCAATGAAAAGGAGCATTTTCCGCAGCATGAGTGTTTACCCCGAAGGCCAGCGCGATGGTGTCTGGGCACACCCGTATCAACTGGCTTCCGGCCAGACCCAGCAACACCGGTTGGGGCATACGCATTTGTGGGTCACCCTGCTGGACCAGGAGTGGCAGGTGCGTTTTGTGGTGCAGCAGCCGGAAGATTCGGCAGACCCGCTTACCTGGTTCGAGACCATCGGCCACAGCCTGCCGTCGTCGGAAATCCCTGTTCAGCGCTTCGTGCGTTCCGGTGATAACGGCGAGGTGTGTTTTATTCCCGCAATGGCCAGCCTGCCCACAGTCATCCGCCCGTCCCAGCCTTTAACGGTGCCGGCCGGTGGCCGCTGCGTGCTCTATGTGGGGACCAATCTCTGGATGAAGGTATGCGTGGGCGAAGGCCGTAGTGAGCTCACAGAAGTGCCGCTGGCGGTGCCTTCACGTACCTGGCTTGGCCGGAACTCGATGGAAGGGGAAATCTGCTACGCATCTTCCACCTATGGCCGGCTGGCCCTGGAGGCAGTACCCAAGCGGCCGTGGCGGGCGGTTACGCCAGTTACCATCATCAACCGCCGGGAAAGGCCTTTGTTGCTTGAGCGGTTCAGCCTGCCCACACCGCTGCTGTCGGTGTACCGTAACGGCCAGGGACTGCTCTGGACGCCGGGGATAACCGTCGAATGCGAAACGGATATGAACTCCGCCAGCCTGCGAATTGATCAATCGGCACCGCAGGCTGCCGGTGAATGCGAGTTGCTGGCACCGGCCAGGGAAAAACTCGCCAAGGGCCGGAGACTGGTGCGTGCGTTTGATCATATATTCGGTTAATCACGGCACAGGGAGCCGAGAAGGTGCTTGAAACGTTACAGACAACCATCGCACAGGTGATCGGAAGTATTGCCTGGGGCAAGTGGCTTTCGGCGGGCTTTTTGCTGGTGCTGGGTATTGTGCTGGCCACCTTTGTTGCCCGCAGTGTCGGCCGCCTGGTAGAAACCAGGACAACCCGCCATCACCAGGTGATGATCCGGCGGGTGTTCTTTTACCTGGTGTTTCTACTGTTTGCCGTTGCCGCGCTCAGGGAAGCCGGCTTCTCCCTGGAAGTGGTGCTGGGCGCCGCCGGTATTCTCACGGTCGCTATCGGCTTTGCCTCCCAGACCTCCGCCTCCAACATCATCAGTGGCCTGTTCCTGGTGATGGAAAAGCCGTTCGAGATTGGTGACACCATCGAGGTGGATGCCACCATCGGGGAAGTGGTAGCAATCGACCTGCTCAGCGTAAAGCTCAGGACGGCCGACAACCTGTACGTGCGCATACCCAACGAAACCCTCATCAAAACCCGGGTGATCAACCGCTCCCGCTTTCCAATCCGCCGGATCGACCTGGTTCTGGGCATCGCCTACGCGGAGGACGTGGAAAAAGTGCGGGATTTGCTGCTGGAACTGGCGCAGCAGAACACTGTGTGCCTGGAAGAGCCGAAACCTTTTGTTCTGGTTACCGGGTTTGGGGCGTCTTCCGTCGATTTACAGTTCTCCTTCTGGGTGCCCAGAGGAGAATTCCTTGATGGCCGGGGCAGCATGATGATTGCCGTCAAAAAAGCCCTGGACGAGCACGGCATCGAAATACCTTTCCCCCATACCAGCGTGTATGCCGGTAGTCATTCCGAGCCCTTCCGGGTGCAATTGATGGCCCCGGAACAACAAAAAGATAAGGATTCCCCGGATGTCGACAGAAACGACTGAAGTGATCAAAACCACTCCGCCCACCGAAGCTGAAAACAAGGTGCCACTTGGCTGGCGCGAATGGGTGGGCCTGCCGGACCTCGGCATTGGCCGGATCAAGGCCAAGGTAGATACCGGCGCGCGCACCTCGTGCCTGCACACTTTCCGGACCGAACCCTACACTGAAAACGGCGAGCGCCGGGTGAAGTTCTGGGTGCACCCGATACAGAACGACCTGCACCATGTGGTGGAATGCGACGCCCGGGTGCTGGATGAACGCACCGTGTCGGATTCCGGTGGCCACAAAGAACAACGGCTGGTGATCGAAACCACCCTGGTACTGGGTGACGAGAGCTGGCCCATTGAAATGACCTTAACCAACCGGGACTCCATGCGGTTCCGGATGTTGCTGGGGCGCACTGCCATGGCGGGGCGAACCACCATTTATCCCGAAGCTTCTTACCTTGCCGGCAAGCCGGCACCAAGGAACTGATTATGAAAATTGCGGTACTGTCGCGAAACCGTCACCTGTATTCCACCCGTCGCCTGGTGGAGGAAGGCATCAATCGTGGCCACGAAGTGAAGGTGATAGACGCGCTGCATTGCTCCATGAACATCACGTCTGCCAACCCGCTGATCCATTACCACGAAGAAGTGCTGGAAGACTTCGATGTGGTGATTCCGCGAATCGGCGCCTCGGTCAC
The DNA here is from genome assembly GCF_056859535.1 of Marinobacter sp. L-46. NCBI lineage: Bacteria > Pseudomonadati > Pseudomonadota > Gammaproteobacteria > Pseudomonadales > Marinobacteraceae > Marinobacter > Marinobacter sp. L-46. The sequence continues at coordinate 41,730 of NZ_JBSXOP010000020.1, read as the reverse complement.
CTTTTACGGCACCGCGGTACTGCGCCAGTTCGAGATGATGGGTGTATTTCCACTCAACGAATCGGTGGCCATTACCCGCTCCCGTGACAAGCTGCGTTCCCTGCAGCTGCTGGCCCGTAAGGGCGTGGGCATGCCGGTAACCGGGTTTGCCAACAAACCGGACAACGTGCCGGAGCTGCTGAAGATGGTGGGTGGCGCGCCGGTGGTCATCAAACTGCTGCAGGGTACCCAGGGCATTGGTGTGGTGCTGGCGGAAACCCGCAAAGCGGCGGAGTCTGTGATTGAAGCCTTTATGGGCCTGAAAGCCGACATCCTGGTGCAGGAATTTATCAAGGAAGCCGGCGGTGCCGACATCCGCTGCTTTGTCATCGGCGACAAGGTTATCGCCGCCATGAAGCGCCAGGGCGCGGAAGGCGAATTCCGCTCGAACCTGCACCGGGGCGGCACCGCATCTCTGGTACGGATTACCCCGGAAGAGCGCCGCACCGCCATTACCGCTGCCAAGGCCATGGGTCTGAACGTGGCCGGTGTGGATTTGCTGCGCTCCAGCCGGGGCCCGCTGGTGATGGAAGTGAACTCCTCGCCGGGCCTGGAAGGCATCGAGAATGCTACGGGCAAGAACGTGGCCGGCATGATCATCAACTGGACTGAAAAGAACTACAAACCCTGGAAAACCAAGACCCGGGGCAGAGGATAAGCGCGCATGGCAAGAGCACCGTTCGAGATTGCCGGAGTACAGGTAAAGCCGGGTACCCGTGTGACTGTGGAAGTTCCGGTAGCCAAACTCTACACCCACACCCCGCTGCATATTCCGGTGGAAGTGGTGCACGGCCGCCGTGACGGGCCTGTTCTGATGGTGTGTGGAGCCATTCATGGCGACGAGATCAACGGTGTGGAAATCATCCGCCGGGTACTGAAGAACGGCGCCTTGCGGCACCTTCGGGGCACCCTGGTGGCGGTGCCGATCGTCAATATTTTCGGCTTTGTGCAGCGCACCCGCTACCTGCCGGACCGGCGTGACCTGAACCGGTGTTTCCCCGGCAGCGAGAGCGGTTCGCTGGGTGGCCGTATTGCCTACCTGCTGCGTACCCAGATCATGGAAAACGTGACCCATATTATCGACCTGCACACCGGGGCCATTCACCGGTTCAACCTGCCGCAGATCCGCGCCGAGCTGAAAAACCCGGAAACTTCCCGCATGGCAGACGCCTTTGGTGCGCCGATCATTATCAATGCCGGTTTGCGGGAAGGCAGCCTGCGGGCCTACGCCGATTCGCTGGATATTCCGGTGATCACCTTTGAAGGTGGCGAAGCCCTGCGCTTTGATGATGTAGTGATTGCCAGCGGCGTAAAAGGCATCATCCGGGTGATGCGCGAGCTGGAAATGGTGCCCGCCAAGAAAGGCCCGAAAGCGCCGAAAAAACGCTCGGAAACCGCTGCGAACTCACAGTGGGTGCGGGCAGATATGGACGGCATCATGCGTCCGGTGGCCAGCCTTGGCCAGAAAGTGCGTAAAGGCCAGAAGCTGGCCATGGTGGCGGACCCCTTCGGCGAAACCGAAGTGGCCATTACCTCGCCCTGTTCCGGCATTGTTATCTGCGTGAATAACCTGCCGCTGGTGAACGAGGGCGAAGCCATCTACCACATCGCCCGTTTTGACGAGCTGGGTGAGGCAGAAAAAGCCATGGACTATTTCCGAAGCTCGTTCGAGAGTGAAGTATCGGAAGACGCAGTGGTGCCCGTACACCCGTGGGATGAACTGCAGAAATAGTTGTGATGGCCGCCAAAAGGAGTGCCAGATATGACATTACCGGTTCTTATCAATAACCAGTGGCAAAAAGGCAACGGGCCTTCGCTATCTTCCCTGAACCCGGCCACGGGAGAAGTGCTCTGGCAGGGTAATGCGGCCGATGAGGCCCAGGTGGCGAGTGCCGTAGAGGCCGCCCGGGCGGCCAGCACCGGATGGTCCCGGGCCGGGTTTGAGCATCGGGTGGCCATAGCCCGCCGTTTTGGCGAGCTGCTGGGCGACAATAAAGAAGCCATGGCCCGCTGTATCGCCTCGGAAACCGGAAAGCCCTTCTGGGAAGCCCTGACCGAAGTGGCGGCCATGATGGGCAAAATCGAAATCTCGGTGAAAGCCTACAATGAGCGTACCGGCCAGCGCAGCACCGATATGCCGGGCGCAAAGGCCGTACTTCGGCATAAGCCCCACGGCGTGGTTGCGGTATTTGGCCCCTATAACTTCCCCGGCCACCTGCCCAACGGGCATATTGTTCCGGCCCTGATTGCCGGCAACACGGTGGTGTTCAAGCCCAGCGAGCAGACGCCGGCCGTCGCCGGCAAAACAGCCGAGCTGTGGCTTGAAGCCGGGTTGCCTGCCGGAGTGCTGAACCTGGTGCAGGGCGCCAGGGAAACCGGCATCGCCCTGGCCAATCATCCGGATATTGATGGCCTGTTCTTTACCGGCAGCTCCCCGACCGGAGAAATTCTGCATCGGCAATTTGCCGGCAACCCGGGCAAAATCCTGGCCCTGGAAATGGGCGGCAACAACCCGCTGATTGTGGATGACACCGTAGACGTTACCGCCGCCGTGCACGAAACCATCCAGTCTGCCTACATTACCTCCGGCCAACGCTGCACCTGTGCCCGACGGCTGATGGTGCCGGCAGGAGAGTGGGGCGACAACTTTCTGAATGCCCTGGCCCGGGCCGTGGAAGCGGTCCAGGTGGGTGGCGCCTTTGACGAGCCGGCGCCGTTTATGGGCAGTGTCATTTCCGAAGCAGCCGCGCAGGGTGTGCTTGAGGCCCAGAGCCGGCTGCTGGAACTCGGTGGCCGTGCACTGGTAGCGAGCTGGCACCTGAAACCCGGCACAGGCCTGCTGTCACCGGGGCTGATTGATGTCACCGCTGCCGTGAATATGCCCGACGAAGAGATCTTCGGGCCGGTACTTCAGGTTTACCGCTACCGGGACTTTGACGAAGCGATTCGACAGGCCAACAACACTCGTTTCGGGCTGTCCGCCGGTTTATTCAGTGAAAGCCGGGAGCGCTTTGAAGATTTCTACGACCGGATTCGGGCCGGTATCGTTAACTGGAACAAACAGCTGACCGGTGCTTCCAGTGCCGCGCCCTTCGGTGGCATCGGCGCCAGCGGAAACCACCGTGCCAGTGCTTACTATGCGGCAGACTACTGCTCGTATCCGGTGGCGGGTATTGAGGCAGACAAACTGGCGTTGCCGGCCAGCCTGTCGCCCGGCCTTAAAATCATTTAAACAGGCTTTAGCGCCGGCTTCCGGTTGCGGTGAAGAAGGAGAGAAACTGTTTCTCCTCGATCTGCGCCTCGTGCAGCGTAACTGGCCGGAACCTGAGCGTTGTGCCCGGTGTTCGCTGGGCCAGGGCATCCAGGCTTCTGGGCGTAACGGCTCCGAGCTTTGGATATCCACCGATGGTCTGGCGGTCATTGAGCAGCACGATGGGCTGCCCGTCGGCCGGAATCTGGATGGCGCCCAGGCTGGTGCCTTCCGATATCAGGCGTTCTCCCAGCGGTTCCAGTGCCGGGCCTTTCAGGCGCGCGCCCATGCGGTCGGTTTGCCGGGTCAGGGTGTAGGGATTGTTGAAAAAGGTGTCGAGAACGGACGCAGGAAAATGGTCGACCTGGGCGCAAGGAATCACCGAAAGCACCAGCTCTTCCTTATAGTCCGGCCGCCAGCGCTCCGAGACTTTTCGGTTCAGAACCCTGGCGCTACCTGCGTGGCAGGGCAGGTGGTCGCCTTCCTGCAGTGGGCGACCATCCTGATTCAGGCCTCCGAGCCCCTCTCGCGTAAACGTGGCACAGCTGTTACCCAGCCCCGGTGCTACCTGAAACCCGCCAAGCACTGCCAGATAGCTTCTTATCCCAACCTTCGGTGCACTGAGGGCAATTCTGTCGCCGGCCTGAATATTGATAACGCTCCAGAGCGGCCGGGACTCGCCGTTAACCCGGCATTGTACTTCTGCTCCGGTAATCGCGATCTGGGTAGCAAGGTGACTGGTGAACTCAACCCCGCCGAAGGTGATTTCCAGCGCGGGCGTGCCGAAGGGATTATCCAGCAACCGGTTGGCCCAGGCCCAGGCGTTCCGGTCCATGGCGCCGCCAGTCGCCAGCCCCAGGTGCATCACACCCCGGCGCCCGCCATCCTGCAGCAAACTGAGAAAGCCGGGTTTAGTAAAAGTCAGGCCTGGCTGGGTGCTCATAGCTGGCCTCCGAGTGCCAGGTATTCCTCCCGGCCGATGGGCCGAAAGCGAACCCGCTGGCCGGCTTGCAGCAGGGAAGGCTGGCCCCGGCCAGGATCAAACAGCGTCAGAGGCGTTCGGCCGATCAGGTTCCAGCCACCGGGGGACTGCAGCGGATAGATGGCGGTTTGGGTATCGGCAATGCCCAGGGTTCCGGCTGGTACCCTGGCGCGCGGCGTTGCCAGGCGAGGTGTGGCCAACTCCGCCGGAACTTCACCCAGATAGGCAAACCCGGGCGCAAAGCCGATGGCAAACACGTAGTACTCTTCAGCAGAATGCTTCTGGATGACCTGTTCCCTTGATAACCCGGCCCTGGCGGCAACCGCGTCGAGGTCCGGCCCTGTGGAGGGATCATAGTAAACCGGAATCTCTACAACATCGCCTTTGGCCGCGTTTGTTTCAACCTCAGGAAGCCTTGCTAACGCGTTGGTGATGTCCGCCACCAGCGAGGCCAGGTCATCTTCCAGCACGTTGTAGCGCAGCAGCAGCGTGGTATAGGAAGGCACCACATCGATCAACCGGGGGCCCAGCCTGTGCGAAAGTGCCCGGGCGGCCCGCTGGATCCGCTCAGTCAGCGCAATATCAATAGCGTCACCGAAGTGAAGCGTAATGGTATCAACGCCGGTTACTTCATATCGCCAGAACATTGCGGCTGTTCTCCGGAAAAAAATCCCTAGACCTTCCCGCCCACGCCTTTGAACTTCTCTACAAATGCTGAAACTTTTTCGAAAACGCTTTGTTTCTTGGTGAGGTACTGCGGATTCAACGGACTCATTTTCGGCAGAATGTTATTGAGCTCCGTGCCATTGTCGCTGACATGCTCTCGTTTCAAAGACGTGGCGATGTAGCGCCTGGCCGCTTCCGCGTTGAGCTTCTCGGCCGTAATCAGTGCCTGTGCTTCACGCTGTTGTTCGGATCGTGCGTAAGTGAAGAATGCGTCAATGACACTCGCTTTGTCTGGAATCTCATCCAGATCTGCTTGGTTGATAAAATCGACCACCAAACTTTCCTTGGCTCTGTTGCCAAGGCTGGCCCGAATCAGGCGGCGCACTTCGTCAATCAGGTCTGACTTACTTTTGGTTTTCTTGGTGTGCTCAAAAATCAGCTCCAGAATGTAATCCAGATTGATTTCCTGTGACTTGAGCAAATCCACCTCGAAGACCACATCATCCCAGTCGATGCTGGACTGGTTGTTATCATTGCTTGCCTTCTCACGGCGCAGCCAGTCGCGTATGTCGTTGTAGGTGGAGCGGTAATCCTGAATCTTGCGCTCAGAGGGTAATCGGATGCTCTGTAAGGCGGCGATGTCGTCATCGCTCAGGTAGTGTTTTGCCTTGAATGCCTCTACTTCGGCAGGGTCATTGATATCAATCGTTTGCAGGGCTTTAAGACTGGCAAATTCATCGAAATTCTGCAGAATGTTTTCAACGCGCAGGTACTCGCCGAACAGCTTGGCAAACGCCTTCTTATCTTTTTCTTTGATAATCTCATCCGGGGCAGGGAAGCGCTGTTCCAGCTCCGCTACCACAGTCATGAAGCCCCGCCGTGCTTCGCCGGTGACGAGATCGGTGAAGCCTTCCATGTATTCCTTATAACTCTTCTCCAGCACCACGTTCTTGGTGTTTTTGTCGCCAAACAGTGTGATGGCGTCAATGGTCGCTTGCTCCAGATCACGGAAGGTCACGATATTGCCAAAGGTTTTGGTGGCGTCATAAATCCGGTTGGTGCGTGAAAAGGCCTGGATCAGGCCGTGGTAGCGCAGGTTCTTATCCACGAACAATGTGTTGAGCACTGGCGCATCAAAGCCGGTGAGGAACATGCCCACCACAATTAACAGGTCGATATCTCTGGATTTAACGCGCTTGGCCAGATCGCGGTAGTAGTTCTGGAAGCCGTTGCTGTCGACACTGAAGCTGGTTTTGAATAAAGCGTTGTAGTCGGCAATCGCGGCGTTTAAAAACTCCTTGGCGCTGCTGTTCATGGCTGAGACTTCAAAGCTCTCGTCGGCAATATCGCCAATGGCATCCTGCTCCTCGTTAGCGGCAAAGGAAAAAATGGTGGCAATTCTAAGTGGTTTATCACTCTCGGCTTGAAGTTTGTTCAGCGATTCATAATAGAGCTTTGCGGCTTCCACGCTGCTGACTGCAAACATGGCATTAAAGCCCGTGGCACCCGCTTGCAGGCGATGAGTCTTCTGTCGATAGTGATTCAGAATGTACTGCGATACTTCCCGGATACGTTCAGGGTGCAACAAGGCCTGCCGGTTTTCCGCTGCCGTCAGTTTTGTCTCGTCCTGCTCGGTTTCAATCGCTTTGAACTGCGGGCGCACATCGTTGTAGTCCACCTTGAACTTGAGCACCTTCTCATCGCGAATGGCGTCGGTGATCACATAGGAATGCAATTCACGGCCAAACACGCTGGCGGTGGTTTCTGCACCCAGAGCGTTCTGGGGGAAAATGGGGGTACCGGTAAAGCCGAACTGATAGAACCGCTTGAACTTCTTCTTAAGGTTTTTCTGGGCTTCACCAAACTGGCTGCGGTGGCACTCATCAAAAATAAACACGACTTGCCTGGTGTAAATTGGCAGGTCGTTTTCGCTCTTCATCAGGTTATTGAGCTTTTGAATGGTGGTGACGACGATCTTGTTATCTTCTTTGTCCAGATTGCGCTTCAGCCCTGCGGTGCTGTCCGAGCCGTTGACGCTATCGGGGGAGAACCGTTGGTACTCCTTCATGGTCTGGTAGTCCAGATCTTTCCGGTCCACCACAAAGAATACCTTGTCGATAACGTCCAGCTCGGTGGCCAGTCTTGCTGCTTTGAAGCTGGTCAACGTCTTGCCGGAGCCTGTGGTATGCCAGACATAGCCCCCGCTTTCTGGCTTGCTCCAGTTCTTGCTCGCATGGGAGCTTTTTATTTTCCACAGGATACGTTCGGTCGCGGCAATCTGGTACGGGCGCATTACCAGCAGGGTGTTGCTGACATCGAAAACCGAGTATTTCAACAGCACTTCCAGCAGAGTGTTCCTCTGAAAGAAAGTGGTGGTGAAGTCTTTCAAATCTTTGATCAGGCTGTTGTCGGCCTTTGCCCAATGCATGGTGAAGTCAAAGTTGTTCTTGTCCCGCTGGGTGGTGTTAGCAAAGTAGCGGGTATCAGTACCATTGGAAATCACAAACAGCTGCAGATACTTGAACAGGGAATGCTCGCTGTTGAAGCTCTCTTTGCTGTAGCGATGTACCTGGTTAAAGGCCTCGCGAATGGCTACACCGCGTCGTTTCAGTTCCACCTGCACCATGGGCAATCCATTGACCAGAATGGTGACATCGTAGCGATTGGCATGGCTCCCAGTTTGCTCAAATTGCTTGATGACCTGTAGCTTGTTGCGGGTAACGTTCTTTTTATCCAGTAGGTAAATGTTCTGGATTCGGCCATCATCGAATACAAAGTCGTGAATATAGTCGTTGTGAATTTTGCGGGTTTTATCGATGACGGTTTCACTGGGCCGATCCAGAAAAGTTTCTACAAAGCGCTGCCATTCGCTCTCGGAAAACTGCAGTTTGTTCAGGGTTTGCAGTTGCTGACGCACATTAGCCAGCAGTGCATCCGGGGTGTTGACGTCCGGCAGGTATTCATACCCCTGGTTTTCAAGGTCGGCTATAAATTCCCGTTCCAGGTCGTATTCACTTTGATAGGTTTCACTAAGCTGAACGCACTTGGTATATCTATCCAGAACGATAAATTGATTGGTTTCGGCAATGGCCTTGTAGTCAATCACGTATCCGCGTCCTTTTTTTGAAGCAGCTTTTTCACTTCGCGATCGAAGTCCGATTCGATGTGTTGCTGCTTGTTGAACTTGTCATACTCCGCAAAGGCCTTTTGCTCAGCCTGCTTTCTGCTAACGGTGCCGTAGCCTTCCAGTATGCGGTACTCATTGAAGGCAAGAAATTTGTTGACGCTCTCAGCAAAGCTTTCCATCGTGAAACTGTTTCGCCGCTCGATGATGCCTTCGATATAGTCGAAAAAAGCCGAGACTGCCCGCTCGAGTTTTTTGATCTCGGCTTCGCTCAAATAATTCTTCGCGACCACGGTATCTGACTTTAACACCCGGCCAGCCGGTGCATTTTTGTACGTGTTCATGCCCATCAAAGGCTTACCGGCATCAGCTTTGAGTGAAATGATTTCTGCGGCGGTGTGGCCAGTAATGGCGTAATGAAACTTGTCCTGAACGTGGGCATAGAACAACTGGGTGGTTTTCGATCTGGGGTCGTAATCAATGCTGCATTCAGCAAAAATATCGGTAATCTGCTGGTAGATGCGCCGCTCACTGCTCCGAATGGAGCGCACCCGCTCCAGCAATTCGCGGAAGTAATCTTTGCCGAAATAGCGGCCATTTTTCAGGCGCTCATCATCCATGGCAAAGCCCTTGATGATGTACTCCTTGATTAGCTGCGTTGCCCAGATGCGGAACTGGGTGGCCTGTGCCGAGTTGACCCGGTAGCCAACCGAAATCACGGCATCCAGGTTGTAGTATTTGACCCTGTTAGTCTGAGTTTTCCCGGCCACAGCACCGTGTTCAGTGGTATGTTCCAAAATGGAACATACCACTGATTCCTCTAACTCTCCGCTTTCAAAAATGTTCTTCAGGTGCTTGGTAATCGCCGGGCGCTGTACACCAAACAGCTCCGCCATGCGCTCTTGGGTCAGCCAGATGGTTTCATTGCTGAGCACCACCTCTACCTTTATCTTGCCGTTGGGCGCGGTGTAGAGCAGAAATTCTGTGGTTTGATCTTCCAGACTTAGATTGGGCACAGGGTTCCTTCCTTATGCTTTAATGTCAGTGAGTTCAGTCATTGGCTTCGACCTGTTTCCAAAAGCCATATTCATTCTTCAAGTGATTAAGCAGTAACTTAACAGTCTGCTTCTCGGGCTCTGTTGGCTCGGTGACCGTGTCATTTGATAAGGTTGAATGACTGGTGAACTGGATGATGCGGTTCAAATACGCCTGCTGGTCACCCGGTAAGAGCTCAGACCATCTCGGATAACCGAGGAAGCTTGCTGTTTTCTCATACAGGTTACGCAAGAGCGTAAAATGGTACCTTTGCACCTGGTTTTCCGCGACTGCCTGCTCAAGAACATGTTTTAAATACAGGTGATAGGAAAAGCTCTTGTTGGAGTCCCCATACTTGGTGTTCAGGCGGTAGTCGCCATTTTCAAGGCGCTCCAGCAAGTAGCAGCCTTCTTTTTTACCATTTTTGTTCAGACCAAGTTCATTGTGGAGAACGTTATAAAAAAGAGGGCTGTGAGTCGTGATAATAAACTTCAGCCCAGACTGACTGGATTTGATCAAGCCCGCCAAGTTGACGGCCAACTCAATCAGATGGTTTTCATCCAGTGAGCTGACTGGGTCATCAATAAAGACATATTCCAGCTGGTCAAACTGGTTTGTCTCACGCTCAGTGGGCTCAGCAACGTTGAGGATGGTAATAACCTGATCCAACAGGGTGTAAAAAATGCTCCATATAAAGTTGCTTTCTTCACCTTTGGAGATTTTCAGATTGCCGGAATGTTCGTTATCGCCACGCTCAAGTGAAAAAGTCACCTCTGTAAAATCTGCGCTGAAGTGCGGCGTGAGTTTCTGATTAGCATAGCGTTGGAAGTTTGTGACGATATTGAGATCCTGCCCCTGATCCTTCAAAACCCAGTCGGTAAAGGAGTTGGGTTGAATTTTTAGCTTAGGTTCAGCATCTGAGTCGAGATCGTTATCCCAATAGAACAAGTCCTCGGTGAACGCGTTGTAGTAGAGGATTTTGTTTCTTGAGAATGCAACTTCGCCTTCATTATTGGTGACATCTTCATCATCATTCTTTGGCGCAATCAGTTGTTTGAATGCCCGGGATAGGCGGGTTTTGCCCGAGCCATTAAAGGCATAAATCAACTGAACCCTTTTATTGGAGCCTCTGAGCTGTTGGGCTATTTCCGTTAGGGTCTTGCTCATATCAAGCCACGACCTCTTCCGGTTTTGGGAAGCTCAGCAGAAGATCCCGATAGTATTCATATTGCTTTTGCCGCAGCTCGATCTCTCGGGGTAAGCCTTCGGTGATCGAGTCGGTAAGGGCGTTGAATTTGTCCAGAATTGATACAATACGAGCCTGTTCGTCAAGTGACTTCTCGAGATCATCCGGATAGGGGATAGGGATCGAGACCTTTGAAAAGCCAGTCATTAATAGTGTATTGACCTTGGTTCTCGCCACATGCTTTGCCTTCTCGGCAATAAACGATGCGGTTTGCATGCAGTAAGAAACGTACTTCGGGTTCATTGTATGCCGGAAAGCATAGCAGTGGTCGTGAATAGCGACTTTCCCGTCGCCGAGCCATGCCATGGCTTTACCAACATCCTCTACAGTCTCTCCCACGTCCGTTATTACCACGTCACCAGGCTGCGCATAACGAAGTGACTTCGCCATATCACTCCGGACCTGAGAGTGTGCCTGAGTCGTGAATGCTCCGTACCGGGTGTAAATCTCACCGTAATGGATAGCGCTGATACCGTCATCTACATAATCAGCTTTGGTAAAGCGTTTGCCCCGAATAAATTCTCCAATCTCTCCGAGCGGCTTCCACGCTACTTCTCCATCTTCGAAACTCAACAACTTGTCGCGGTAATAGTTGTATTGCTTTTTTCTTGCGGTAAGCTCGGCGGTAAGCTCGGCGGTAAGGGAGGTAAATGCGTCCAAAATTCGGGCGATCTTGGCCTGGATTTCAAGGGATTTTTTCGTGTTTTCTGGGCATGGGATGGGGGCTTTTATTTTAGCCAATGCACCGCTAGAAACTCGGCGAACCTTTGCCCCCGTTATATATTTTCTCTTTTGTTCCTGAAAGGCTTCCGTTTGGATAAAGTAAGCCAGATACTTAACATTTTGCTGATGCCGAAATAGCATCATATCTCCAGATATCGCTACCTTCTCACCAAGCCACGCTAATGGTTTAACCACATCTTCATCATTTTCTGACGTTGTTGCCAATAGCAGGTCATTTTTATTCGCTGTTCTAAGCTTCTTAGCCAGTTGCTCCGGCACGAAAGTAAAGGTTGTGTCAGCAGCTAATCCATACCTGGTATAGATTTGGCCGTAATGTATTGCAGGAAAACCATTTTCAACAAAATCTTTCTTCTGCATTCCATTGCCACGAATAAACTCACCAACATCGCCAAGCGGCTTCCATTCGACATGAATCCCATCCAGCAGTTTCTCCATAAAACTCACGTCGCTCATACCTCGGGCTCCACACCTTCAATCTCCGCCACAATGGCATCAATCTCGGTGCGCAGTTGATCGATTCTTGCCACGGTGGTTTTCAGCTGAGCATTGAGCTGAGTAATGTCGATCTGCTCCCGTGTGTCTTTGGCTTCTACGTAGCTGGTGACCGACAAGTTGTAGTCATTGGCGGCGATCTCTTCAAACGGTACGGACCGGGCAAAGTGCTCAATGTTTTCCTTGCGGTCGAACGCCCGCATGATGTCTTCAACATGCTGATCGGTCAGGAGGTTGGTATTGGTTTCTTTTTTGAAATACGCCTCACCGCTGGCATCGATAAACTGGGTGGTCGTGTCAGTTTTGTGTTTGGACAACACCAGGATGGTGACCGCGATGGTGGTGCCATAAAACAGGTTGGGGGCGAGTGAGATGACCGATTCTACGTAGTTGTTGTCTACCAGATACTGGCGGATTTTCTTTTCGGCACCGCCCCGGTAGAAAATGCCAGGGAAGCAGACAATCGCTGCACGGCCTTTGGCCGATAGATAGCTGAGCGCGTGCAGAACAAAGGCAAAGTCGGCTTTGGATTTAGGGGCCAGCACCCCGGCCGGGGCAAAGCGGTCATCGTTAATTAGGGTAGGGTCGTCGCTGCCGATCCATTTCACCGAATAGGGCGGATTGGAGACGATGGCGTCAAAGGGTTTTTCATCGCCAAAATGCGGATCGGTCAGGGTGTTACCCAGCTGCACGTTGAACTTGTCATAGTTGATGTTATGCAAAAACATGTTCATGCGGGCCAGGTTATAGGTGGTGTGGTTAATCTCCTGGCCGAAGAAGCCCTCTTCAATAATATGGGCATCGAAATGCTTCTTTGCTTGCAGCAGCAGCGAGCCGGACCCGCACGCGGGGTCGTAAATCTTGTTCACGCTGGTTTGCTTATGCATGGCGAGCTGGGCAATCAGTTTTGACACATGCTGCGGGGTAAAAAACTCGCCACCGGACTTGCCTGCATTGGCTGCGTAGTTGGAAATCAGGAATTCGTAGGCATCGCCAAACAGATCGATATGGGCACTGTCAAAATTCCCAAAATCCAGGCCGGCTACACCTTTAAGCACAGCCGCCAAGCGGTAGTTCTTTTCCTTAACGGTGTTGCCGAGTCGGTTGCTGGTGGTGTCGAAATCGGCAAACAGACCCTTTATGTCGCCCTCCGATGGGTAGCCGTTAGCGGAGGCTTCGATGGCAGCAAAGATGGCTGCGAGGTCGGTATTCAGGCTTTCGTTGTTGTTGGCACCCTTGGCAATATTGACGAACAGCTGGCTGGGGTAAATGAAGTAGCCCTTGGTTTTGATGGCATCGTCTTTGATGTCCGGCGTGATGACGCTGTCGGGCAGCTCTGCGTAGTTGATGCTGTCGTCATCGGCCTCGATATAACTGGCAAAATTCTCGCTGATAAAGCGGTAAAACAGGGTGCCCAGCACATACTGCTTGAAGTCCCAGCCGTCGACAGAGCCACGTACGTCGTTAGCGATCGCCCATATCTGGCGTTGCAGGGCTGCGCGTTGTTGGGTGCTTGTCATTCGGTTTTCCTGTTTCAATCCGGTTTAAATCGCCGTCGGCTCAAATCTGAGGTGGGTAGTATACGAGATAAGGCGCACCAAACTCATCGTTCGTTGCTCGCTACAACACGGGAGGGCATTGATGTCGGGAGTTGAAAAGCAACTCTACAGACTAACTGTCTAGTGAAACAGTAGTTGGTAGCTCGCGCAATGGGTGGATATTCACCCATTGCCAGGTTCCTTGTGGGTGGTTAACCACCCAAGAATAGTTGGTTGTTTTTCTGTCGATATTTCAATTCTTTGTTTTATAAGTATTTTCCCTGACTGGCCCGCTACTTGCTCCCGTATTTTGCCAGCGAGGCCACCACGGCCTCACCAGCACCCAACCAACAAAATGAATCGGGAGCATTCTTTATGAAACTTCAAACCGTTCTGGCGGCTGCGCTCGCCACCTCCGTTGTTGCAGGCCCTGTGGTTGCCCAGGACCGTGACGGCTGGCCGGATAACTTCACTGTCGGTACTGCCAGTCAGGGCGGCACCTACTTTGCCTACGGCTCTGGCTGGGCGAACTTCGTGGCTGAGAACCTGGGCGTATCCGGCGGTGCCGAAATTACCGGCGGCCCGGTTCAGAACATGGCGCTGGTGCACACCGGTGACCTTAAGTTTGGCCTGACCACCATGGGCCCGGCCCGGGAATCCCGTGACGGCGAAAGCCCGCTGGCTCCGGGTATGAAGATGGATAACGTGTGCGCGATGTTCCCGATGTATGAAACGCCGTTCTCGATTACTGCTCTGTCCAGCTCCGGCATTGCGTCTATCTCTGATATTCCTGATGGCGCCACCATCGGCTTTGGCCCGGCCGGTTCCACTTCCGACACCTACTTCCCGCGGATGATGGAAACCCTGGGTGTGAAGTTCGAGCGTCGTAATGGTAGCTGGTCTGATCTGGGCGGCCAGCTGCAGGACGGCCTGATTGATGTGGTGGCCTTTGCCGCCGGTATTCCGATTCCGGCCGTCAGCCAGCTGGAAGTACAGACCGACGTCAACATCATCGGCATGAACGATGAAGAAGCGAAGAAAGTGATCGAGAACTTCCCGGTCTCCGAGTTCGTCATTCCAGCCAGCACTTACCAGTCCCTGGAAGAGCCGTCCCGCGTGGTGTCCATGTGGAACTTCGCCATGGTGAACTGCGACATGCCGGAAAGCTTCGTGTATGAAATCACCAAGCTGACCATGGAAAACAATGACAAGATGGTGTCTATCCACAAAGCCGCCCGTCATTCCATTCCGGAGAACTACACCAAGAACAACGTGCTGCCCTGGCATCCGGGTGCTGCCCGCTGGTTTAACGAAAACGGTTACACCATCGAAGCAAGCGCCATCAAGCAGTAAGGCCTGAGCCCGGGGTGCCTGCATGGCGCCCCGGGACTGGTTGTTCGAATTACCGCCTTACCTCCAGGCAGGACTTAACATGACCAAAGAACACACGCATTCCGAGGGTGAACAGCAACTGGCTGAGAACCTGACGATCAACGAAGACCACCTGCTTGCCCACAACGTGGATGAAGAGCCGGTTGAAGCCAACCGCCGGATGTTCACCGGGTTGCTGCTCAAGTTTGTGGTAATGCTGGCCATCGCTTACTCGGTGTTCCACCTGTACACCCTGAACATAGCGCCCATGGAAACCTGGTCGTTCCGGATTGTGCACGTTGCCGGCGCCCTGGTACTGGGCTTTATCCTGTTTGCCGGCGCCCGTTTTGTATCGGCCGAGGAAGGCCCGGCCCGGCACAAGTGGACCACCTGGATTGGCGGCGCAGCCATGATTCCTGCGTTGTACGCCCTGTACCAGACCTGGTCTTTCAACCAGATGGTCCAGAACGGCACCATGCGTATTCCTGCCGAGCTGGAAACCTGGCATTTTGGCTGGCCGTTGCTGGCGGCGTCTGCCATTGGCATTGTGATGAGCTGGTTCCACCAGCGTGACCGCGCCCGCTTCAGCGTGCCGGACCTGGTGCTGATAGTGTGCTCCGTGGCGGTTGCCGCGTACCTGCTGATTGTCTTTAACACCTCCATGCGGATGACCACCGGCACGGCGTTTGCCCCGGTTGGCATTTCCTTTGCCGCAGTGGCCGGCACCGCGCTGATTATGGAACTGACCCGCCGGGTGGCTGGCCTGGCCCTGGTGGTTATCGGGCTGGTGTTCCTGGTTTATGTGTTCGCCGGGCCGTACCTGCCGGGCTTCCTGGGTTATCCGGGGCTGTCTGCCCAGCGTTTCTTCAGCCAGGTGTACACCGATGCGGGCATTCTTGGGCCCACCACCGCGGTGTCATCTACCTACATCATTCTGTTCATCATCTTTGCGGCCTTTTTGCAGGCCTCCAAGGTGGGTGACTACTTTGTGAACTTTGCCTTTGCGGCAGCCGGTCGCTCCCGTGGGGGCCCTGCCAAGGTGGCGATTTTTGCCTCCGGCCTGATGGGTATGATCAACGGCACCAGTGCCGGTAACGTGGTGTCTACCGGTTCCCTGACCATTCCGCTGATGAAGCGGGTAGGTTACAGCAAGGAATCGGCTGGTGCGGTGGAAGCTGCAGCCTCTACCGGTGGCCAGATCATGCCGCCGATCATGGGTGCCGGCGCCTTCATCATGGCGGAGATTACCGGTATTCCCTATACCGAGATTGCCATTGCCGCGATTATTCCGGCCATCCTGTACTTCGCGTCTGTGTTCTTCATGGTGGACTTTGAAGCCAAGAAGCTGGGCATGCGTGGTATGCGCAGTGACGAACTGCCGAACCTGCGGCTGATGATGCGCCAGGTGTACCTGTTTGCGCCGATCATTATCCTGATTGTCGCGCTGTTCCAGGGCTACTCCGTGATCCGGGCCGGCACCCTGGCGACGGTATCTGCGGCGGTGGTGAGCTGGATTTCGCCCAACAAGATGGGTTTGAAGTCTATTCTTCGGGCCTTTGAAATTGCCGCCTACATGTCTATCCAGATCATCGTGGTTTGTGCCGCGGCGGGTATCATTGTGGGAGTTATCTCCCTGACCGGTGTGGGTGCGCGTTTCTCGGTGCTGCTGCTGGATGTGGCTGCCCACAGTCACCTGCTGGCACTGGTGTTTGCCATGTTCATCTCGATCTTGCTGGGTATGGGCATGCCAACCACGGCCGCCTATGCGGTGGCTGCCTCTGTGGTAGCGCCGGGCCTGGTGCAGCTGGGTATCGAGCCGCTGACCGCGCACTTCTTCGTGTTCTACTTTGCCGTGGTGTCTGCCATCACGCCGCCGGTTGCCCTGGCGTCTTACGCTGCGGCCGGTATTTCCGGTGCCAATGCCATGTCTACCTCGGTAGCGTCGTTCCGCATCGGTATTGCCGCGTTCATCGTGCCGTTCATGTTCTTCTATAACGGTGCGCTGTTGATGGAAGCCGGCTGGGTCGAGATCGCCCGGGCACTGGTTACCGCTACCTTCGGCGTGTACCTGTTGTCTGCCGGTGTGCTGGGCTGGTTTGCCCGCTCTGCCGCCCCGGTTCTGGTGCGCCTGTTGCTTGTCGCCGCTGCGCTGATGACCATCGAAGGCGGAGTGTGGACAGACCTGGCCGGTATCGGGCTTGCGGTGGTGGCGTTCCTGATCCAGCGCAAGCGGGCACCCGGGTTGGCTGCGGCCTGATATGGCAAGGCAAGGGCAGGGCAGCGGTCATGACGGCCTGTTGTCCTGCCCGGATTCCGGCGCTAGTCTAGAGGCTTTGCCGGAATCCGAACCCATGCTTAACCGGATCAGCATTACGGTTGTTCTGATTATTACCCTGCTGCTGTCCTGGCTGCTCGGGGGCTGGTCTGGTTACCGGCAACTGGAGCAGGACAGCCTGCAGGAAGCCTTTCGTTATCGCCAGCTGGTTGCCAACGAGCTTAACCGCTACCTGCCGGTGCCTGCCCTGATTGCCGAACACCCCCTGCTGGCGGACGCCCTGAAAGAACCGGATAACGCCGTTACCCTGCTCCGCGCCAACGAGCAGATGCAGCGGATGGCCACCATTGTGGGCGGCTCCGATATCTACCTGATGGACCTGACCGGGATGACCATTGCGGCCAACAATTTTGGCCAGCCAGATACCTTTGTGGGCAACAATTACGCCTTCCGTCCGTATTTTTCAGAAGCGGTTGCCACCGGCGGGTCGGTGGCCTACTTCGCACTGGGTAAGATCTCCTCGGAGCGGGGGTTGTACTTTACCAACCCGGTTCGTGACCAGCGCGGCAATATGCTGGGTGTTGTTGCTATCAAGGTTCTGGTGCACGAGCTGGAATCCCAGTGGCACCGGCCCGAAACCCGCCAGCAGGCGGAGATGGTGGTGCTGGATGGCGACGGCATCAGCTTTTTGTCCAGCCGGACGGACTGGCTCTACCGGGATTTCAGGCCGACGGATAATGCCGAAGAGAATGCCAGGGTTCGCCAGCGCTATCCCGAGCGGGAACTGAAGCCCGTTGATTTTGTGGAGCAGGGCAAGCCCTGGGGGCTGGCGGACAAGTCAGCCCGCATCCGGTTAAGGGAAAGTGACAAGCCCGGAACCTACCTGACGGTTGAAACCGGTTTGCCCCGGCTGGACTGGAGCCTGCTGGTGCTGACCGACACCCGGCCAATACTGTGGACCCGCATCGGGTTTATGGCCGGTGGCCTGGCCCTGTTCCTGGCCTGTTTCCTGACCTGGCTGTACCTGCGAGAGCGTTACCGCCGGGAGCGGGAGCTGGCGCTCAGGGGTGAACAGCTGGAGCGCCGGGTTGCCCAGCGCACCGCAGACCTCCGTGAAACCCAGCAGGAGCTGATCCAGGCCGCTAAGCTGGCGGTGCTGGGGCAGATGTCGGCTGGCCTGAACCATGAAATCAACCAGCCCCTGACGGCGATCCAGGCCTATGCCCGTAACAGCCGGAAATTCCTGGAGCGGGGTGCCACCGATATGGTGGATGCCAACCTGGGCGAGATTGTTGGCCTGTGCGACAAGATGGCGGAGCTGATCCGGCAGTTCAAGGTGTTCGCCCGCAAGTCTGAGGGGCCGCCGTCGGTGGTGGACCTGCGCCTGCCGATTGATGCAGCGCTGAAAATTATCCGCGCCCAGAACGCCAGCGAGGGCATCAACATTCGCTGGCAGCGACCGGACAACCCGGTGATGTGCCACGGTGACCTGATCCGGGTGGAGCAGGTGATGGTTAACCTGCTGGCCAATGCGGTCCAGGCGGTGGAAGGCTGCGAGCAACCGCAGATTGATATCCTGGTTGCCGATGAAGACGACGACTGGCGCTGCGTGGTGAAGGATAACGGCCATGGCTTGCCCGGTAATTCCGAGCAGGTGTTCGAGCCGTTCTTTACCACCCGATCGGTCAAGCAGGGGCTGGGGCTCGGCCTGTCGATTTCCCGGCAGATTGTCGAAGCACTTGGCGGCAGCCTGACCGGCCAGAACCGGGGCGACGGCCCCGGGGCGGAGTTTGTTTTGACACTGAAACAGCGTAAGGCAGAGGGATGACGATACCATCAGTGATTTTTGTGGATGATGACCCGGATATCCGGCCGGTGATGGAGCAAACCCTCACCCTGGAAGATATCCCGGTAGCCTGTTTTGCCGACGGAGCATCGGCGCTGAAGCTGGTGCAGCCAGAGTTCGAAGGCATCGTCTTGTGCGACTACAACATGCCGGGCATGGATGGCATGCAGCTGTTGCACGAGGTACGGAAGATTGATGAAGACATCCCGGTGATTCTGCTCACCGGCCAGGGCGACATCAGCACGGCGGTGTCGGCCATGCAGCAGGGGGCCTATGACTTCATTGAAAAGCCCTTTGACCACGATGAGCTGATCGAACTGCTGCGGCACGCCCTGGAAAAACGGCACCTGGCACTGGAAAACCGGCGCCTGAAGGCCCAGTTGCGGCAGCTGGCCAAGCCCGGGCCGCGGGTTTTGGGTGATTCGCCGGCGATGCAGGCGGTAATGTCGACAATCGGGCCGATCCTGGATATTTCCGCAAACGTGCTGCTGCATGGTGAAACCGGTTCCGGTAAGGATGCCCTGGCCCGGTACATTCACGAAAGCAGCCCCCGCAGTGCCCACAACTTTGTTGCCATCAACTGCGGCGCGGTGCCCGAAAACCTGATCGAGAGTGAACTGTTCGGCCACGAAGCCGGGGCCTTCACCGGTGCCGAGAAGCGGCGTATCGGCAAGATTGAGCATGCCCACCGGGGCACTTTGTTCCTGGATGAAGTGGAAAGCATGCCCATGGCGCTGCAGGTGAAACTGCTTCGGGTACTTGAGGAGCTGCGGGTGGAGCGGCTGGGCAGCAACCAGTCAATAGATGTGGATGTGCGCATTATTGCCGCGACCAAGGCCGACCTGAAACAGCTCAGCGATGAGGGAGCGTTCCGGTCTGATCTCTACTACCGGCTGAATGTGGTGAAGGTGGATATTCCGCCCCTGCGGGAGCGCAAGGAAGACATTCCCACGCTGTTTCACCACTTTGCCCTGATTGCCGCCGCCCGTTACGACCGGGAGAGCGTTCCGCTGGATGCCCGCCAGGCGGCCCGCCTGATGCAGCACTCCTGGCCGGGCAACGTGCGGGAACTGCGGAACCTGGCGGAGCGTTACGTGCTGCTGGGGCCGGCAGCCCTGGATGGTGGTGACAGTTCCGAACAGGGCAACCTGTCCGGGCGTCAGACACTGTCCGAGATGATGGACGGGTTTGAACGCACGGCCATCGTCAGCGCGCTCAACGCCAGCCATGGCAGTATCAAAGACACCATGCTTCAGCTCGGAATTGCCCGCAAAACCCTGTACGACAAGATGAAGAAGCACGGCCTGGACAAGGCCCAGTTCAAGGACTAGCGCCCCTCAATCAGGGCGCAATCTTCTTCTTTAGTGCCTTGGTCAGCGGCCGTGGCAAACTCGGCAGCGACTTCAGCAGCCAGGGCAGTACCTTCCGTTTAACGCCATTCAGCGATTCCGGCACCACCGCTTCAATCAGGTGCGGCCCGGGGTGCGCCTGGGCGTACTCCATGGCTTTGATCAACTCTTCCGCCGTGCGCACTCGCACACCGTGCACACCCATGCTTTGGGCCAACTGGGCGTAGTGGGTGACCGGCCCGCTGATGTCCAGCTGGGACTTTGCCTTGGCGCCGGCTTCTTCTGCACCGACCCGTTCCAGCTCCACGTTCAGGATGGAGTAGGAGGCGTTGTTGAAGATGATGCTGGTGACGTTCAGGTTTTCCCTCGCCATGGTCCACAGGGCCTGGATGGTGTACATGGCGGTGCCGTCGCCGATCAGGGCGAACACCGGGCGGTCCGGGCAGGCGATGGCGGCGCCCACGGCATTAGGCAGACCCTGGCCGATGGCGCCCCCGGTGAGGGTGATCATGTCGTGGCGCGGAGCGCCTGCGGTCATGGCGTTGAGCATCAACCCGGAGGTGATGGATTCATCCACGATGATGCTGTTCTCCGGCATCAGCTCGCCCATGGCCCGACACACTTTTTCAGCGGTCAGCTTGCCCTTGGGCAGTCCCGGCCGGCCTTCGGCCTGCAGCCTGGGCTCGGCACCGGCCGCGCCCAGGGCTTCAGCCAGCTTATTCAGGCTGGCGGCGGCGTCTTGCTCCGGAGTACTGAGCGTGTGGGCGGTGCAGTTGTCGGGCACCAGGTAACTCGGCTTGCCCGGGTAGCCAAAGAACGACACCGGCGCCTTGGCGTCTACCAGTACCAAGTGGTCGAATTCAGACAGCTGCAGGGTGGCCAGTTCAGCCAGGTAGGCAATCCGCTCTATCGGCGGCAAGCCGGCTCCCCGTTCAATTCGGGTCGGGAAGGTTTCGGCAAACAGGGTAACGCCACTGTGGGCGGCAATGCGGGCTGCGGCCATCAATGCCGGCTCGCGCAGGGCGCGGCCACCGAGTAACAGGGCGGTTTTCTGGCCACTGGCGATGGCGTCTTTTACCGCCTGAACGGCGGCATCGTCCGCCGCCCGGGCTTCCGGCTGTGGCAATGGCGCACAGGGTTGGCCGCCTTCGCCCCAGGATACATCGGCGGGCAGGATCAGGGTGGCTACCTGCCCGGGCAGGCCCCTGGCCACTGCGATGGCTTCGGCGGCGTCCTTGCACAGGACTTCAGTGCTTTGAGATGTGCGCACAAAGCCCGGAGATACGTTGCGGGCCACGGTTTCGATGTCGGATTGCAGCTGGGCGTCGTACTTCACGTGGTAGGTGGCGTGGTCGCCGACAATGTTCACCACCGGCACCTTGCCTTTGCGGGCATTGTGCAGGTTGGCCAGGCCATTGCCCAGGCCGCAGCCCAGGTGCAGCAGCGTAGCTGCCGGCTTGTCGGCCATGCGGGCGTAGCCGTCGGCGGCACCGGTGGCTACGCCTTCAAACAGGGCCAGCACGGCGCGCATTTTGGGTTCGCTGTCCAGCGCGGCCACAAAGTGCATCTCGCTGGTGCCGGGGTTGGTAAAGCAGACTTCAATGCCGGCATCGACCAGAGTTTTCATCAAGGCTTGGGCGCCGTTTGGCATGTTCTCTCTCCTGATCCTGTCGGATTCTTGTTTTCGTTTGATAGTCGGTTACTTAACGGCCGCTGACGATGGACCTTGCCGCCGCCCGGGCGGTCATGATGCAGCCGGGCAGGAAGGTGCCTTCCAGTGATCGTTTACCATTGGCGCCACCACCACCAAAGCCTGCGGCTTCGCCTACACAGTAAAGCCCGCTGACCGGCTGGCCGCTGGCGTCCAGCACCCGGCTTTGCAGGTCGGTACGAAGGCCGCCCAGGCTTTTTCGGGTGGTCAGCTGCATGTGGATGGCAATAAACGGCCCCGCGCCGGGTTTCTGCAACGGCGCCGGTTTGCAGGTGCGCAGCTTGTCGGGCCCCCACTGGCGGGCATGCAGGATTTTGCGGATTTGCGGGTCGTTATTCAGCTGGCTGCCCTTGCTGAAATTGGCGTCGAAGGCATCAGCAGTGGCTTTCAGTGTGGCCGGGTTGATGTCCAGCGAGCAGGTGAGTGCGTTCATTTTCTCTGCCAGTCCTTCCAGGGTATCGTCCACCAGGAAGTGCGGGCTTTCGTGGGCCATCTGGTTGGCCAGCGGTTTGTTGCCCAACAGCAGTTCTTTCAGGAACAGCGGGAACTGCTTGTCGCGTATGCGGGCGTTGTGCTCGGCGCCGGAGATGGCAAATTCCTTCAGGGCAATGCGCCGGTTCAGCAGGTGCCAGGTCCAGGGCTTTTCCTGCTCGGCTACGCGCTGGCACAGCCAGTGGGTGTCGAAACCGGTTACCAGGGGCTCCGGCCCGATGCGCTCACCACGGTGGTTCAGCCACAGGGCGGATTTGCACGGAATGGTCGACAGGCCATGGCCGGGAAAGTGCGGGTAGGGGTGTGGAAAGCCTGCCGCGTAGTTCCACATTTCGCCGGCGTGGGTAATTTTTGCGCCCAGGTGATCTTCGGCCCAGTGGTGCAGCTTGCCGTCGGCAAAGGGATGGGCACCATTGAGCAGGGTGGCCGGTTGTGGTCGGTTTTCGGGCCAGTTGGCCCGGCATTCGGCATGGCTGCCGTTGATGCCACCCATGGCCAGTACCACGGTGGGTGCGCTCAGCCGGACTTCCTCGCCAGTGGATTCCTTGATGGCGACGGCGCCGCTGATGTTGCCCGCCTGTTGCTCCAGGGCCGTTACCTTGTGGCCGTGCAGGATGGTCAGGCCATGTTGGGTGTCGGCGTTGTGCAGGGCATTGATCATGCGGCGGGTCAGTTCCCGGGACGTGCCCCAGACTATGTGGTAGCGGGGTACGGAGTTGCCGTCACCAAACCGGCCGCGTTCTACCCAGTTGACCGCCGGCATGAATTTCAGGCCTTCGTCGATCAGCCAGTCGTGCACGTCGGTGAGGGAGTTTTCCACGTAATAGCGGGCCCACTGCATGGGCCACTCGTCGGCCGGGTCCAGCTCGCCGAAGCTTATCCAGTCTTGCAGGGCCCGTTCCGGGGAATCGGCAATTTTCATGCGCCGCTGCAGGGGGGTGTCGATCAGCGCCATGCCGCCAAAGGCCCAGAGTGCCAGCCCGCCAAGGCGTTCCGGAGTGTCCCGGTCGACAATGGTCACGGTTTTGCCGGCCCGCAGGGCTTCCAGGGCGGTGACGATGCCAGCCAGGCCGCCTCCGGCAACCACGATGTCTGAGGCTATGTGTCTGGCCATTAACGCTATCCCCTTTGTTTTTTGGTGTTTTTATAGCAGAGACAATATACCGCAAGACAGGATTCTGAATTGACCTTCGAGGCCAACATGGTTGGCCTCAAATGCCATGATCAGAGGTTGGCTTCGGCGAACTCGGCCAGTACCGAGCGCGGTACGCCCTGAAGGTGGATGTGGCCGCCATGGCGGAAGCCCTTGAAGCGTTCGGTCATGTAGGTCAGGCCGGAGCTCAGGGGGCTCAGGTACGGGGTGTCGATCTGCGCCAGGTTACCCAGGCAGATCACCTTGGAGCCGTTACCGGCCCGGGTGATGATGGTCTTGATCTGGTGCGGGGTCAGGTTCTGGGATTCATCAATGATGATCAGGCTGTGCTGGAAGCTGCGGCCCCGGATGTAGTTCATGGATTTGAAGTGCAGGGGCACCTTGCTGAGGATGTAATCCACGCTGGCGGTCATGTTCTCGTCGTCTTCATGCAGGGCTTCAAGGTTGTCCACGATGGCGCCCAGCCAGGGCTCCATTTTTTCCGCCTCGGTGCCCGGCAAAAAGCCGATATCTTCGTCCAGTCCCTGGGTAGATCGGGTGGCGATGATGCGCTTGTAGAGCTTGCTGGCCACAGTCATTTCAATGCAGGCTGCCAGGGCCAGGATGGTTTTACCGGAGCCGGCAGAACCGGTCAGGTTCACCAGGTGGATATCCGGGTCCAGCAGCAGGTGCAGGGCCATGGCCTGGTAGATGTCCCTGGGTACCAGGCCCCAGACTTCTTCGTTCATCAGGTCGTGCTGGTGCAGGTCTTTAATCACCAGCTGATCATCGGAGATGTCTACCACCTGGCCGATAAAGCCCCGCTCATCGATCACGAATTCGTTGATGTTCAGCCTGGCCAGTTCGCCTTCCCGTTTAAGCAGGTGTTCGGTTACCCCTTCCCGCTGTACGGTTTCCACCTTGGCGATGTTGTCCCAGAAGGAATTCGGAAATTCCTTGTAGCCCCTGGGCAGCAGGTCGATGTCGTCCAGCAGCTGGTCATTGTGGTAGTCCTGGGCTTCTACGCCAAAGCCCCGGGCTTTCAGCCGCATGTTGATGTCTTTGCTGACCAGGATAATGTCGCGGGATTTGTGCCGGGCCTGCAGGGCCGCCAGGGTGTTGATGATCTTGTTGTCGTTCAGGTGTTCGGGCAGGGAATGGGTGCCGGCACCCTCGGTACTCATGATGATCGACAGGCTACCCAGTGGATCCGCCTTTTTGCCGCGCAGAATGGGTACGCCTTTTTCAATGTCCTTCGGGCTGGCATCGCCCAGCAGTTTGTCGATGTTGCGAATTGCCTGGCGGCAGTCGGCGGCAACGGTCTGTTTGCCGGACTTCAGGCTGTCGAGTTCTTCGAGGACGGTCATCGGAATGATGACATCGTGTTCTTCAAAGTTCAGGAGGGCATTCGGATCGTGGATCAGGACATTGGTGTCGAGGACGTACATCTTCTTGCGAGCTTGCGGTGCTCTGGGCATAGGGTGAGTTACCTCTCTGGTGGCTCAGTCGTTCTCGGCGCAGCGCCGGCTCAGTTCCTGGTCGGAAACCAGCTTCAGCATGTCGTAGGTAGTAATGATGCCGGTGATTTTTGAATCCCGGGTGACAAAGATCCGGTGCAGGTGCTCGCGCATCATGATGTTGGCAATGTCTCGCACCGGGGTGTCCTCGTCAACCGAGAGCACGATGGGGGTCATGATATCCCGCACTTCTACCGGTACTTTGCCCATTTCTTCGAAAATTACCATGCGCAGCCGCCGGGCTTCTTCCTGCTCTTCCTCGGTGAGCTTGGGCTGATCTCCGGAGCGGGCAGCATTCCAGCGGAATTCGGTGATGTCTTTGAGGGTGGCAATGCCGATGATATCGCCGTTGTCATCGGTTACCGGGCTGCCGGTAATTTCGTTATCGGTGAGGAATCGGGCCAGCCTGTCCATGGTCCAGTGGTGGGGGACGGCTTTGATGGTGGGGGTCATGATCTCATGGGCGAGAACAGTCATTGGCAGGCGTCTTCCATTTGCGGTGCTTTTGCTGAAAGCTTAGCCGTTCCGTGGCCTGCCGTCACCCTTGTTTGTGCGCCGGTCAGCGGTTGTCAGGCACAACGCCTTGCAGGTTGCCGTCTTCGGCCCACTCCAGCCGGTAGCCCTGATACTTGTCAGACTGAGCCACTGCTTCCAGCGCCTGCATGGACTCGACCGGGATATCCACCAGGAGGTTGTTCACCAGCCAGCCGGGCAGGGAGCCGTTGGGCTCGGTGTGCTGTACCCACACCATGTGGGTGCGGTCGCCCCGGGGCGTGAACTGGTAGAGGGTATTGGATACGTCAACCCGCACCCGGCTGCTGTACTCGGCCCGCATGCCCGGAGTGGCGTTCAGGTCCATGATGACCTGGCCGGTGTCGGCATCGCCCCGGGTGCGGATGCGCAGAACATAGTCCCGGTCGGTTACCGGCCAGGGCATGTCGTTTACCGAGTAGGCGTAGCGGTCGTGGAAATCTCCCTGGCCGAAGGCATAGGATTCCGAGCAGTTGAGCACCCATTCCTCGCAGGATTCCGGGTTGATCATGACCGCCATCAGGTTTTCGACGGGGGCGTCCAGTTCGGCTACGGCTTTGAAGGCCTGGAAGCCGGAACCGGGCTGGTCCATTGTGTAGATGCGGATGTTGTCGACTTCTTTCTGCAGGGCCCATTGTTCGGCGTCGATGGCCGGCAGGCTGCCTGGTTCGGCGCCAGTGGCGGAGGCAGACAGGACAATACCGGTAACAAGGCCGGCCAGACTGATCAAGGAGGCCCTGAAGCCAAGGGCTCTGGTAAACAGCATAAGCTACACTTTGATGAGGAAGTTGGCGGCAGTCTAGCACGGAGCCCTGGTGGCCTTTGGTGCCGGAACAAGGGTTTGTGAACCAGGTAACTTACTGAATCGCCCGAGGGCGCAATTGGCCTGATCTGACGGAAAATATGACAAAACAAACACTGATCGATGCAAAGGGGCGGTTTACCCCCGGGGTCCTGGACCAGCCGGTGGAAACCATCAATTACCTGGATTACGACCTGCGTACGGTGATGGACAAGCCGCGGTCCCGGCTGGCGAAGCGCTGGCGGTTCAACCAGTTCCAGTTTGTCAGTGCCATGGCGCCGGGCTGGGTGTTCGGCATGGCGATTGTGGACCTGAAGCTGCTGGGCAGCGGTTTTTTCTACCTGTTCGATTTCGAGAGCGGGCAGATGTTCGAACAATCATTCGTGCAGCCGTTGGCCCGGCACACGGTGATCGAGCCATTCCCGGAACACGGCGCGTCCCGCTTTCGCAAGGGCGAGGTGAGCCTGTCCATCGAGCCGACGGAGGGTGGTCGCAAGGTACAGGTGACAGCACCGGGAACAATCCGGGTAGACCTGACGTTGCAGGATACCGACCAGCCCCTGCGGCTGGTGTGCCCGGCGGGTTACAACGGCTGGGTGTTTACCCGGAAATCCGCCGGGCTGGCAGTGGAAGGGGAGGTGCGCTGGGGCGGGCAGGCGTGGCGCTGTGACGAGCAAACCCGGGCGTCCATCGACTGGAGTTGTGGCTTTATGCGCCGGGAAACTTCCTGGAACTGGGCCTGCCTGGCCGGTGTGGCCGAAGATGGCACATCCATCGGCCTGAACCTGGCTGCCGGGGTAAACGAAACTGGTATGACAGAAAACGCCCTGTGGCTGGATGGCCAGTGTATCAAGCTGGGGGCGGCCCGCTTTGTGTTCGACCGGTATCGGGCCGGTAGTGAATGGCGGGTAACCACCGGGGACGGCCGGGTAGACCTGGCCTTTGAGCCGGCTGGCGTGCGCAAGGAGCGGCTGAATGCCTGGGTGCTGGCGTCCAACTTCCGGCAGTTTGCCGGCACCTTTAGCGGTACGGTGACAGATGAAGCGGGCAAAAAAATCCCCGTAGCCGGGCTACGGGGATTGGTGGAAGATCACTTCGCCCGCTGGTAACGCGGGCGCTGCCGTTATTTTTCCGGCAGGGTGACGTTCAGTTCCAGTACCGAGCAGCTTTCGTTACGGTCTACATCTACCTGGACCATGTCGTCGCTGATCTGCACGTATTTGCGAATCACATCCAGCAGTTCCTGCTGCAGCTGTGGCAGGTAATCCGGCATGTCGCGCTGGCCCCGTTCGTGGGCCACGATGATCTGCAGGCGTTCCTTGGCCACGCTCGCGGTGTTGTTCTTCTTGCTTCTGAAGTAATCCAGAAAACTCATCCCTTAGCCCCCCTTGAACATCCGTGAGAAGAAACCCTTTTTCTGGGCCGTCATGAAGCGGTGCTCCCGGTCTTCACCCAGCAGCCGCGCTACCGCGTCGTCATAGGCCTGGCCGGCATCGCTATTCTCTTCCAGGATCACCGGAAGGCCCTGGTTGGAGGCGTTCAGTACCACCTGGCTTTCCGGGATAACGCCCAGCAGGGGGATGGCCAGGATTTCTTCAACGTCTTTTACCGACAGCATTTCGCCACGGTCTACCCGGTCCGGGTTGTAGCGGGTCAGCAGCAGGTGTTCTTTCACTGGGTCCTGGCCCATTTCGGCGCGGCGGGACTTGCTCTGCAGAATGCCCAGAATGCGGTCAGAATCTCGTACCGAGGACACTTCCGGGTTGGTAACCACAATGGCTTCGTCGGCATAGTACAGGGCCATCTGGGCGCCGTGCTCGATGCCGGCCGGGGAGTCGCACACGATGTAATCGAAGGTCTGCGACAGCTCGTTGATGACTTTCTCTACGCCTTCCCGGGTGAGGGCTTCTTTTTCACGGGTCTGGGAAGCCGGCAGGATGTACAGGGTTTCCACCCGCTTATCCTTGATCAGCGCCTGGTTCAGGGAGGCTTCGCCCTGGATCACGTTTACGAAGTCGTAAACCACCCGGCGTTCGCAATTCATGATCAGGTCGAGGTTACGCAGGCCCACATCGAAGTCGATTACGACGGTCTTGTGGCCGCGCTTGGCAAGGCCGGTGCTGATTGAAGCGCTGGTGGTGGTTTTACCAACGCCGCCTTTTCCTGAGGTAACGACAATGATTCTAGCCAAGGTTCAATTCCTGTTTCGCAGTGGATTCGTCATGTCTTCATATGTTGTTTTTGGCTGTCACAACATCAGGCCTTGTCCAGTGGCGTTACCACCAGCAGGTCGTCCCTGAGCTGGATCTGCACAGCGCTTTTCCAGCCATTGTCCTGAAGATCTTCGGAGATTTTATAGTGTCCGGCGATGGACACAAGCTCCGCTTCAAGTGACTGGCAGAATACCCGGGCGCTCTCGGCACCGTGGATACCGGCCAGTGCCCGCCCGCGCAGGGGGCCATACACGTGAATATTGCCTGCGGCCAGTACTTCGGCACCTGCCTGCACCGGCGCCAGGATAATCAGGTCTCCCTCCGGGGCATACACCTGCTGGCCGGAACGCACCGGCTGGCTGATGATGCGGGCCGGGGCCGGTTCTGCGGTTGACGCCGCAGCGGCCGGCACTTCAGCCACCGGGGCCTCTTCGGCCGCGGCTTCCGGTTCCGGGGCTGCCGTTTGTGGCTTTTCGCGTACCGTACCGCCTGGCAGCAGGGCCAGGGAAGCGCCCCGGGCCAGTCGGCGCTGGTCTTCATTGCCGGCACGAACGCCAATCACGTGGATGTTGTGGCGGCGACAGGTGCCGATGATCTTGAAGAAATCCAGTTCGCTGTCCAGGCCTTCGTATTTCTCCAGGCTGATGATCAGCGGGATGTCTTTGAAGAAACCCGGTGCCTGGCTGATCTTGTCCCGCAGGTTGGCTTCGAACTCATCGTTGTCGAAGTAGTAAAGCTCCAGGGCCGTCAGTGAGACGTTTGCGCTTTTCAGCTGGAAACTCTGTTTTACCCCGGAGGTGGCGGTATCGCTCATGAATAGCAGTCTTCCCTGGTGTTTTACGAGTTGGTTTCGTTTCTCGGGCGCAATGGCTGGCCGTCGAAGCGGATTCCGGACCAGCCGGTACTGATGAACTGGCGGATGTTACCGTGGCTGTCGCCGGCCGGGTCGCCCAGTACCTGCTGGTAGTGCTGGGCAAACAGCTGGAGGGTATCGGCTTCGTTCAGGTTGCAGTACTGGCCCAGGGCAAACACCCGGCAGGAACCGGCGTTCTCGCCGGCCTCGTTACGCAGCGGACCGTTGTTGAAACCGGTGGGCTGGAACTCGAAGTGCTGGTCGATCAGCGCCAGGGTGTCGTCAAAACTGGCGTGGCGGCCCTGCAGAGACGCCAGGTGAATGCGAACGGCTTCAGCTGCGTTCATTATTTGTGGTCCTGTTTCGGGCCGGTCTGGTACTTCGCTTTCCAGTCTTCGTAAGGCATGCCGTAGATTTCTTCACGGGCGGCCGGGTCTGTGATCTCGAACCCGCGTTCGGCGGCTTCGGCGCGGTACCACTTGGACAGACAGTTGCGGCAGAAGCCGGACAGGTTCATCAGGTCGATGTTCTGTACGTCGGTGCGCTCGCGCAGGTGCGCAACCAGGCGGCGGAAGGCGGCCGCTTCGATTTCAGTGCGATCGTTCTCGGGGATGGGATTAGTCATGGAGCCTCACAGTGATGTACCGGGTTATGTTCTGGGTTTCCTGACATTCTCGGCATGTTACCGTAAGATACAAGGCTGTATAAACGTACAGATTGTTAACGTGAGCCTGCCTGTATGGCCCAGCGCAAGATCATCCATGTAGATTGCGACTGTTTTTACGCCGCAGTCGAGATGCGTGACGACCCGTCTTTGCGGGACGTTCCGCTGGCCGTGGGTGGTGCTGGCGGCCGTGGTGTGGTGACTACCTGCAATTATAAGGCGCGGGCTTTTGGCGTGCGCTCGGCCATGCCGGGCAGCGAAGCCCGGCGCCTGTGCCCCGGGCTGGTGATGGTGCCACCGGACCTGGGCAAGTACCGGGCAGTTTCCCAGCAGGTGATGGCCATTCTTCGTGATATGACCGACCTGGTGGAGCCGCTGTCGCTGGATGAAGCCTTCCTGGATGTCTCCGACATTAGCGACCATAAAGGCAGTGCCACCCTGATGGCCCGGCACCTGCGGGAGCGGGTGAAGCGGGAGGTGGGCATCACCATTTCCGCCGGTGTGGCACCAAACAAGTTCCTGGCCAAAGTTGCCAGCGACTGGCGCAAGCCCGACGGCCTGTTTGTGATCACACCGGAGGAGGTGCAGGCGTTTGTAGAGGCGCTGCCGGTGGAAAAACTGTTTGGTGTGGGCCAGGTGACGGCGGGCAAGTTGCACGCGCTGGGGGTCGAAACCTGTGGTGATATGCAGGCTTTAGGCGCCGATGTGCTGATCGAGAAATTCGGCAAACAGGGCTACCGGCTGTTCGAAATGGCCCATGGCCGGGATGAGCGCCCGGTGGTGGTGTCGCGGGTGGCGAAATCGGTCAGCGTAGAGCGAACCTTCTCCCAGGATTTGCCGGGCAAGGAGGCGTGTGAATCGGTGATGCCGGCGCTGGTGGCCGATCTCAACCTGCGCCTGGCCCGCAAGGGCCGGGACAAGCCCATTCACAAACTGTTCGTGAAAATCCGTTACAGCGATTTTTCGACTCACACCCTGGAGCGGGTGCGGGACACGGTGGCGGAACCCGCTCCGGAGGATTACCAGCCGTTACTGGATGAGCTGGTCAGCAACCGGGATCGGCCGGTGCGGTTAATGGGGGTAGGGGTGCGTTTTCGGAACGATGAAGCGCCGGTTACCCAGCTGCGACTGTTTGACTGAGCTGCAGCAGATCGCCGAACAGCTGTACTGAAGCCCGGCCCATCAGGCCGCCAATCAGGGCGCCGGCCGCCACGTCACTCGGATAGTGCAGCCCCAGTACCACCCGGGAGGCGGCTACAGACAGGGTAAATGGCAGGATGGCCCAGGCCAGCGCCGGCAGGGTGGCAAACAGCATGGCCTGGAAACACACCGCGTGCAGGGTGTGGCCCGACGGGAAGCTGTAGCGATCCAGTGGCGGTGTAGCGCAGTTGATGGCCGGGAAAGAAATAAATGGCCGCTCGCGGATCAGCCAGTGCTTGAGGCCTTTATAGCTAATGGTGCAGGTCAGCCCGGTAAACGCCATCAGTACAGCGATGTTCTGGCCGTGGGCCGGTGCCATAAAGGGAATAGAGAGAATCAGTGCGTACCAGAACCAGCCATCACCCAGCCGGCTGACCAGCTGGAAGTAGCCTTTTACCGGCCGGAAACGAATGGTGCGGTTGATAGACTGGCACAGGGCGTATTCACGCTGGTCTGCCAGTTCAAAGAGTCTGGATGCTTTGCTTGTTGACGCCATGGTATCGGGCCTGTGCAGGTTGGTTGAGTACCAGTTGTTCGAATTGTTCTATCTGGCTGTGCCAGCTCAGCTCCAGTGCGTCCAGCCGGGCCTGGGCCCGGATCCGTTGCAGCAGGCTGGGTTGGTCTGCCAGTCGCAGGGCGTTGTTGATAAAGCTTTCGTCTTCGGTGAGCGGCGCTTTCAGGCCGTTCTCCTCGTGCCGGATGTGTTCCGCCGCAGCGGCATCGTCAAACGCCACTACCGCCAGGCCGCTGGCCATGGCTTCCAGCACCACGTTGCCGAAGGTGTCGGTTTTGCTGGGGAACAGGAACAGGTCGCCGGAGGCATAGTGCCGGGCCAGGTCGTCGCCTTGCCGGGTACCACAGAAAATGTAGTCCGGGTGTCGCTCTTCCAGCTGACGCCGCAGTGGCCCATCGCCCACCAGGATAAACCGGGCGCTGGCATGCAGGCCTTTGATGCGCTCGAAGCAGGCCACGGCTTTGCGGATGTTTTTTTCCAGTGCCAGGCGCCCCACATAGAGCACGGCCTTGTCGTTTTCGCCCAAGCCCCAGCCCTTGCGCAGGCCTGCATCACGCTTGTGGGGAGTAAAGCGCTGACAATCCACACCCCGGGCCCACAGGCCGGCGTTGGTGATGCCCATGCTGCGGGTAACCGCCTGCATTTTCCGGGTTGGCACCAGGGTCAGGGCCGTGCGGTTATGGAACCAGCGGCCGTAGGCGCACAGCAGGCGCTCCAGTGCGCCCACGCCGTAGTAGCGGGAGTAGCTGTGAAAGTTGGTGTGGAAGCCGGAGATGACCGGGATCTGCAGTTTTCGTGCAGCAGACACAGCGGCAATCCCGAGGGGCCCCTGGGTTGCTACGTAAACGGCATCCGGCCGGTGGTTCTGCCACAAATTCTTCAGGGTGGCGGGGCGGGACAGGCCGAACTGCAGGTCTTTGTAGCCGGGCAGGGGCAGGCCGGAAACAATCAGCTCCCGGGAACACAGGCCGTCGCCGTTACAGTCGAACAGGCCTTTGCCTTCCCGGCGCTGGCCAGGGCGAACCACCGTAACCACATGCCCACGCTGCACCAGCCCCTGGCACAGGTGCTTCATGGTGTTGGCCACGCCATTGATTTCCGGCGGAAACGTCTCGGAAACAATGGTAATGTGGTGCGCGCGCCGGTCAGTTGGCGGGAGTTCTGTCACGGCTTGTCCTGAAGGTTTTTCTGTCATGCCTCCACTATGGAAACCGGCCATGACAGTAATGCGACAGCCCTGTGACAATCCCTTTACGTATTGTGGTTACTGATCTCTCATTAAAACGAGGAGAATTCATGCAAACGCGAAAACTTGGAAACA
Source organism: Marinobacter sp. L-46 (assembly GCF_056859535.1). Lineage (NCBI taxonomy): Bacteria > Pseudomonadati > Pseudomonadota > Gammaproteobacteria > Pseudomonadales > Marinobacteraceae > Marinobacter > Marinobacter sp. L-46. Next base: position 8,823 of record NZ_JBSXOP010000020.1, on the reverse strand, counting down.
CCGACATTGATGTCAGTCTGATTTGCCTGGGCACCATGACCTGGGGCGAACAGAATACCGAGCAGGAAGCGTTTGAACAGCTGGACTACGCCACCGGCGCCGGCATCAACTTTATCGACGCCGCCGAGATGTACCCGGTGCCGCCCCGGGCTGAAACCCAGGGCCTGACCGAAACCTACCTGGGCAACTGGCTGGCCAGCCGGGGCAAGCGGGATGACCTGGTGATTGCCAGCAAGGTGGCAGGCCCCGGCAATGGCCTGGGTTACCTGCGTGGCGGCCCCAGGCTGACCCGGGATCACATCCGTGAAGCCTGTGAAAGCAGCCTGAAGCGCCTGCAAACGGATTATATCGACCTGTACCAGGTGCACTGGCCGGACCGCAGCGCCAATTTCTTCGGCAAGCTGGGTTATGTGCGCAACCCCAGTGAAACCATGACGCCGATCGAGGAAACCCTGGGTGCCCTGGACGAGCTGGTCAAAGAGGGCAAAATACGCCACGTGGGCCTGTCGAACGAGACGCCCTGGGGCACCATGGAATACCTGCGGCTGTCACGCGAGAATGGCTGGCCCCGGGTGGTGTCTATCCAGAACCCGTACAGCCTGCTGAACCGTTCGTTCGAATCCGGACTGGCGGAGTTTGCCCACCGTGAAGGCACCGGGCTGCTGGCGTATTCGCCGCTGGCCTTCGGCATGCTTACCGGCAAGTACCTGGGTGGCAAGTGGCCGGAAAAGGCGCGGCTGACCCTGTATGAGCGTTTCAGCCGGTACACCGGAGAGCATGCTGCCGACGCCACCCGGGCCTATTGCGAACTGGCGCACCAGAATGGCCTGTCGCCGGCCCAGATGGCGCTGGCCTGGGTAAACAGCCGGGAGTTTGTTACCAGTAATATCATCGGCGCCACCAGCATGGAGCAGCTGAAGGAGAACATTGGTTCTGCCGAGATTAACCTGAGCCAGGACCTGGTCGCTGCGATTGAGGCGATCCACGCCGAGTTCACCTACCCCTGCCCGTGATGGGTGGTGCCCGGGTAACCGGGAAAATGTTACAGAATGCAAAATAACTGATCATTTCTTGACAAAAAAGTGCCGTAAATGCGCCAGATTGCTGGCGCATTTGTGTGCAAATTCACATCAATTTCATGGATAATCACTAGACTTTCGTACAGTAGCCTTTCGGCCAATTTAACGAACCCAGGTCTGTTGTGTTGTCATGATTATCCGTCTGTTTCTGATTCTTCTGGTGCTCAACCTGGTTGCCTTCGCGGTACGCGCAGAGGCGGCAGAACCGGTTTTATCCGAGCCCATGCTGTCGGAACGCATGATGGCCGAGCGTGATGGTGCCATGTCGCCCGAAGATATCTACGAATTCCAGGAATGGATGTCTGGGGATGTTGAAGAAGACCGCAGTGATGCCTTTGCAGCCATTGGCTCCAGGCTTCTGAGCCTCGGCCTTGTGCGCTCCCGCAATTCCGGTAAATCCTACGCATCTGACGGTGCCCAGGCTGACCACGGTATCGCCCTGCTCAATGAAGGTGCCTGCCTGAACCTGCGCTGGAATTTCTGATCCCCTTTTTTACCTCCGCTTTCTGCCGTTTCTCCTGACCTGACGCATTGTCAGCCTCGTTTGCTCGTGTGATCATCACGACTGTTGAGATTCTCATCGAACGAGGAGCCGGAAATGGCCGAGCAGAACGGAATCTATTCCGATAACGCAAATAACTGTGTAGACCGCGTGATCGAGCGGGTAGGCAAGCGGATTACCCTCGGGTTGCCGCTCGGGCTGGGCAAGCCGGTGCGCTTTGTGAACGCCCTCTACCAGCGCGCCAAGGACGACCCGGAAATCCAGCTGCACATTGTCACCGCTTTGTCCCTGCTTGCCCCGGAAGGCAGCTCCTCCCTTGAAAAACGCTTTATGGGCCCGTTTGCACGGCGGCTTTACGGCAACATTCCCGAGCTGGCCTACGCCCGGGATGTGACCAACAACCGGTTGCCGGCAAACGTGACCGTGTCTGAATTCTTCTTCAAGGCCGGCAGTTACCTGAATAACCGGGACCAGCAGCGCAATTACGTATGCACCAACTACACCCATGCGGTGCGTGACCTGATGGCCCAGGGCATCAATGTGATCGGCCAGTTGATGTCGCCGGGCGCCGAACACGACCGGCCCGGCGAGTTGAGCTTCAGCTGCAACCCGGACCTGACGCTGGATATCCTGCCTTTGATGCGGGAGCGGGAAGCCCGGGGCACCTCGGTGGCCATCGTGGGCGAAGTAAACAGCAACCTGCCCTGGTTCGGCCACCACGCGGCGGTGGCCGAGAATCAGTTCGATGTGGTGCTGGCAGACTCCAGAACCGATTATCCCCTGTTTTCAGCACCCCAGATGGCGGTCAGCCCCGCCGACCATATGATCGGCTTTTACGCCAGCACATTGCTTAAAGATGGTGGCACGCTTCAGGTGGGCATCGGTTCCCTGGGGGCCGCGCTGGTGCACAATGCCATTCTGCGCCACCACAGCAATGACGCCTGGCAGGCGGTGTACAAACACCTGAACGTGGCGGAAGAGTTCCCGGTGACCATCGAGTTTGGCGGTACCGGCCGCTTCGAGGAGGGACTGTACGGCTGCAGCGAAATGATGGTGGACGGCTTTCTGTACCTGATGCAGGAAGGCATCCTGGAGCGGGAGGTGTTCGACGACGCCCGCCTGCAGGAGCTGATCAATCAGGGTGATATCAGCGGTCAGCCTTCGCTGGATACGCTGGATGTGCTGCTCAAGGAAGGGCTGATCGAGTCACCCCTTCGGGCCCGGGACCTGCAGTGGCTGATCCGCTACGGGGTGATCCGAGCCGGTGTTGAGTTACGCGGCGGGCGACTGGTTCTGGATGAACAGCTATCGGTTCAGGCCGACCTGGCCGATGCGGAAACCCGTCAGGCACTGGCAGAGCATGCCCTTGGGGACAAACTGGCGGGCGGCATTGTCATGCACGGCGGTTTCTATGTGGGCCCCGAGAAGTTCTACCAGGCCCTGAGGGAATTGCCCCCGGAGCAGCGGGACCGCGTATGCATGACCAGCGTGAACTATATCAACCACCTGTATGACCACCGCTTCGGTAACCAGCGGCTGAAGGCCGCCCAGCGGGTTCACAGCCGGTTTATCAATTCCGCGATGATGTACACACTGAACGGCGCGGCGGTGTCTGACGGCCTGGCCGATGGCCGCGTGGTCAGCGGTGTGGGTGGCCAGTACAACTTTGTCTCCATGGCCCATGAGCTGCCGGGTGCCCGGTCTATCCTGGCCCTGCGGGCAACCCGTGTATCCCGCGGCGAAACCGTTTCCAACATCGTCTATAACTACGCCCACTGCACCATTCCCCGGCACCTCCGGGACATTGTGATCACCGAATACGGCATTGCTGACCTGAGGGGCCAGAGCGACGAGCAGGTGATGCTGCGGCTGATCCGCATTGCAGATGCCCGTTTCCAGGAAGGGCTGCTGAAACAGGCCAAGCAGGCCGGCAAGGTGCGGGCTGACTTCAAGATACCGGCACACTGGAAAGACAACACGCCGGCGGCCGTGCGTAACGCCATGAATGCGGCGGGTGAGGGCGACTGGTTCCCGGCCTTCCCGTTCGGCCGGGATTTCACCGACGAAGAACTGACACTGGGGAAAGCCCTTAAGGGGCTGAAGGCCGCAACCGGCTCCCGTCGTGGTAAACTCGCCACCCTCTGGCAGGCCCTGCGGGCCGAGGATGAGGAAGGTCGCTACCAGGCGCTGCTTGAGCGCATGGGGCTGCAGCGGCCCTCCGGGTTGCGGGAAAAGCTGGACCGCAAGCTGGTCATCCACGGCCTTGAACGCCTGGAAACTCCGACACCGACAGGAAAGCCGAAAAACTGATGCAAGCACAAACCCCGCAAGAAAAGCCGGAAGTCTTTACCGTCCACTACGTGCTGAAAAACCGCATTGGCGAACTGGTGGATACCTCGGAAGGCAGCGAGCCGCTGCACTTTCTTTATGGTTCGCCAGAGATTATCGAAGGTATCCAGGAAGCGGTGAAAGACCGCAAGGTGGGAGACTGCCTGGAAGTGACGATTCCGCCGGAGATGGCCTACGGTGAATACCGGGACGAACTGGTACGCAAGGTGCCCCGCTCGCTGTTCGAAGGGGTGGAAAACCTGGATGTGGGTATGCGCTTCCAGACCAATTCCGGTGACGAAGCCCAGGTGGTCCAGGTGGTCGCGATTGACGGCAACCTGGTGAAGGTTGACGCCAACCACCCGCTGGCAGGATTCACCCTGTATTTTGACCTGGAAATCGTCGGTCGCCGCGAGGCTACGGAAGACGAGATAGCCCAGGGTCGGCCGCTGTATTGACCGGCAGCGGTTCGCAAGTATCGAATTCGCCGGAATGAATCCGCTTCAGGCCGGCGCTGATCTCCTGGTGGATATGACGGCTAAGTTCGTTCACCGGCTGGTCTGCCGTGACCGGCGGGTGAAACACGATCTCGATGCAGGTTGGCGGCAGGCTGAGCAAGCGCACCAGGTGCCGCTGGAAGCTGTCGTCACCCACGAAGGGCGCAACCGGGTCTGGCCGCTGGTTACGCCGGTAACCGATGGTGACCGGCTGAACAGGAACCCCGGCGTCCCGCGCCGCAGTCAGCAGTAACCCGTGCATCGGCAATACCGCAAGCCCGGAACTGGTGGTGCCTTCCGGGAACACCAGGACCGATTCCCCCGCCTGCAGGTGCTCCACCATTGTTTTCTTTATTCTCCGTGCCTGGCCGCCACCGCGCCTGATAAACAGGGTACCGGCCTGCCGAGCCAGCCAGCCGATCACCGGCCAGCTGCCAACTTCAGCCTTGGACAGAAACCGCAACGGGGTGAGGCTGCCGAGTGCCGGAATGTCTGACCAGCTGATGTGATTGGCTACGTACAGGGCATTGCCGGAGGTTGGCTGGCCGTGCACCTGTACCTGCCAGCCCAGGCACCGGCAAGCCTGCCGGAAACAGAAGGTGGCCCAGGCGTTCTTGTCTGTGGGCTGTTTCCTGACCCGGTCGGCTACTAACAAAGCCAGGGTCAGTACACAGGTGCCACACAGGAACAGGGCGAAGGCCAGCAACCGGGTGACCAGTCGAATCCCGCTCATCGCGGCTCAGGCCGGTTTGCGCAGGAAGTGCCGGCTGTAGCGGCCGGCCAGGTTGCTGACTTCCAGCAGTAACAGTACATCCGCACAACGGAACTCCGGGTCCCAGCAAGGCTCGCCGCAGACCTTGGCGCCCAGGCGCATATAGGCCCGGATGAGCGCGGGGATGTCTTCGGTTTTGTGGGTTTCCGGATGGGTCAGGTGGGGTAGGGGGCGCAGCGGAGTAACCCGGCACTCAGGCGCAGATAAATACTGCTGCTGCAGGTGTTGGGCAATGCGCCAGGCCCGGCCGCCACCGTCCGCCATGCTGATGCTGGCACAGCCGATCAGGTAGTCGACCTGTCTTTCGGTGAGGTACTCGGCAACGGCCGCCCACAACAAGGTTATGGTGCCGCCGTTGCGGTAGTCCGGGTGCACACAGGTACGGCCCAGCTCGGCCATGGTGCCGGGCAACTGGCCCAGTGCGGCCAGGTCAAACTCTCCGGCCGAGTAGAATCCGCCGATGGCAGCGGCGTTCTGCTGGTGCAGGATTCGCGTGGTGGCAACGGGTTCGCCGGTGTCTTCGTCTGTGACGATCAGGTGGTCGCATACGGTGTCGTAGGCATCGGCATCCAGCCCCGGAACCGTGGCGCCCAGGTCGCTGCCGTATTCCTCGGAAAACACCCGGTAACGCAGGCGCTGGGCGGCCTCTATCTGGTCCGGGCTGCGGGTCAGGCTGATTTTCAGGTTACGGCCGCGGCGTGGTTGCGTGCGTGCAGTTTGTGCGGTCATGGCGTTGCCTCGTTGTTTCTTGTTCAGGTCAAGGCTATGAACCGCGTATGACAGGCCGGTGACTTACCGGTGACGTGTCTGTGACAGCCGCAGGGGTGAGGCAAAAAGAGGAACTGTGTCACAAGCTGTAACCCCTTGCCGGTTCCATGTATATTTCTGAATAGCATGTATAATTGCTGTAACTGAACGTTGCCTGTATTGTCAGGGGCTGTAACCCCGAACAACGGTCACATAACAACAGAGATGGATGGCGTGGAGCAGACAAACGAGAGTTGGCGAATCCTGATCGTAGAGGATGACGAGCGGCTGGCGGATCTTACCCGCGAGTACCTTGAGAGCAATGGCCTGACGGTCTCTCTGGAAACCCACGGTGGCGCCGCCGTTGAACGTATCCGCAATGAGCAGCCGCATCTTGTGGTTCTGGACCTGATGCTGCCCGGAGAAGATGGCCTGTCGATCTGCCGGCGGGTTCGGCCTTACTATTCCGGCCCGATCATCATGCTGACTGCCCGCACTGACGACCTCGACCAGGTTCTGGGCCTTGAAATGGGCGCTGATGACTACATCGGCAAGCCCGTTCAGCCCCGGGTTCTGCTGGCCCGGATCCGCGCCATGCTGCGCCGGGTAGAGAACACCCCGATGGCGGCTGAGGAAAACTCCGGCGAAGAACCTGTGCGTTTGCAGTTCAATGACCTGGTGGTGGACCGCTCCATGCGCGAAGCCTGGCTGAACGAACAGAGCATTGACCTGACCAGTGCCGAGTTCGACCTGCTGTGGCTGCTGGCCAGCAATGCCGGCCGGGTACTGAGCCGGGAAGAGATTTTCACCGCATTGCGCGGCATTGAATACGACGGCCAGGACCGCTCCATTGACGTTCGCGTGTCCCGCATTCGCCCGAAGATCGGTGATGACCCGATACACCCGCGCCGTATCAAGACTGTGCGCAGCAAAGGCTATCTGTTCGTTAAAGAAGCCTGATCGCCCCAGGCGCCGCCCGTTCGGGGCGGTGCCGGTTACCAGGGTTTGTTTCCATGTCCCTGAAGTTCTTCCTGAAAATCTACGCCCGACTGCTGGCCATTACCGCTGCCGTGCTGGTGCTGTGTGTGCTGTTGTTCAACGGCATCAATTCCGTGCGGGGCCAGTACTGGCATGAACAGGCCGCCGAGCCGCTGATGCGCTGGCTGGCGGCGGTTCCTGACCCGGCCCGGCAATACCACTGGATGCCTTCGCTGTTCGGCTTGCACACGCTGCTGCCAGAGCAGTTGCAAGACGCGCCGGTGCTGGCTGAGCGCCTGGCCTATGGCCAGGTGGTCGCGGAGCCGGCGGGCACCGGCTACCGGTTTTTTGTGCGTGCCGGCGACGGCAGCATTCTCAGCCTGTCGCTTGAGCAAACCTACCCTGAACTTACCCGTGCGCTGGCCCTGCTGGTGCGCTGGCACCTGGATACGGCTAATCCGCAGCAGCTGAACCATGTATCCGAAGAACTGGGGCAATCGCTGAATGTGTCTATCGGGCCGTTGCAGTCAGCGGATCAGTTACCGGACCAGGCGGTGTTGCAGGACCTGGGCGACCGCGGCTTTTCGGTGTTCCATGAGGGGCGCCGTGCCAGTGTGCTGCTCCGGTTGTCGGAGGGCGACCTGGTGCGAATGACCATGCCGGCGCCGTTCAATCCCTGGGGCTGGCCAATGCTGGTGCTGCTGGCTGCGGTGATTGGTGGTGTGCTGGCTCTGGGCCTGTATCTGGGATTACGTTTTGTGGATGGTCGCCTGCGCAAGGTCGAGGCGGTGGCCGTGCGTATTGCCCGGGGGGAGATGGGCGCCCGGGTGGAATCCGAGGCCGGTACGCTGGTGTCCCGCCTGGCCTCTTCGTTCAACGGCATGGCCGAGCATATCCAGCGCCTGGTGCAGGTGCAGCGGGAAATGATCCACGCGGTGTCCCACGAGCTGAGAACGCCGGTAGCACGCATCCGTTTTGGTGTGCAGATGATCGAATCGGCAAGTTCCCCCGAGACCATGACAAAGCAGTTGTCCGGTATCGACGGTGATATTCAGGAGCTGGATGAGCTGATTGACGAGATTCTAACCTATGCCCGGCTGGAGCAGGGTGGGCCGGTGTTCAGCCTGCGGGAAGGCTCGGTTACCGATATTGCCCGGCAGGTGGTGGAGGAACAACGGCAGATCCGCGAAGGCATCAACATTGAGTGCCGTATTGATAAGGCTTCTGAACGCTGGGCGCTGGCCGACATGGAACCCCGCTATATCCACCGGGCCATCCAGAACCTGGTTGGCAATGCTGCCCGCTACGCCGACAGCCGCGTGGTGGTGAACTGCCAGCTGGATGAAAATACCTGCCGCATCGATGTAGAAGACGATGGCCCCGGCATTCCCGAACAGGATTGGGAGAAAGTCTTCACCGCCTTTGCCCGCCTGGATGACAGCCGTACCCGAACCTCCGGTGGTTATGGTCTGGGCTTGTCGATTGTTCGCCGCATACTTTACTGGCATGGCGGGCAGGCGTTTCTGGGTCGTAGCGACGAGCTGGGCGGAGCCCGGTTCAGCCTGGTCTGGCCCCGCCGTAAGCCGGCCGACTCAATTTTGTGAACCAGTGCTCGCGGCCTCACCAGATGTAACAAACCTCTACAGAACCGCTACTGAACCCTTGGGGCGGCTGGTCAATAATCGAAAACGTAAGGGATGACTTTTGAGGTTGTAGTTCTTACGAACTTTCCTTGTTTCATTCGTCATTTGAGGGCCGGTCTTTTCCGGCCCTTTGTTTTTTTGTGCGCCAGGCATGGCGCGTAGCGCCTTGACGGGCGCTGTTCCGGTACAGGTGGTGCTGGCCGGATGACTTGGGGGTGTAAGTCCCCTGTGGGCCCGGTAAGGGGAACCACTAGCCGGACGGCAAGGGTGTCCACCG
>NZ_JBSXOP010000019.1:0-16850 GCF_056859535.1 Marinobacter sp. L-46 | reverse complement strand
CGATCAAAGACTATCTGAAGACTTACAACGAAGACCCGAAGCCCTTTGAATGGCATAAATCTGCCGACCAGATTATTGAGTCAATCGCCAGATTATCAGACAAGCTCAATAAGTAAGCGGACTTTTGTTAAGGGACACTAGGGAGGCCTTGTGTCGGCATTATAACCGGTCTTTCAGTCGAAGTTCCTTGAGCGGATGGTATCAGGCTTCAGGAAAGGCTTTTCGCCGGTATTGTCGTGGTCAGCCAGCACCTTGCCGTCGTGCTCGCGAACCTGGCCGTACATGGAGTGCTTGTGGAAGGTAGGCCCGAATTGCTCCAGGGTTTCTTTCACGTCGCCGGTGTAGCGCGGGTCTTGCGGGCGCTCCTGGCTGTCCATGTAGAAGGCGATGTCCCAGGCTTCCTGGTCGCTCAGGGAGTTGGGCTGGCCCAGAGGCATGTTGTTCTTGATAAAGCCGGCTGCGGTGAACAGGCGCACAATGCCTGCACCCCAGTTGTTGGACATATCGCCCCAGGGTGCCGGGAATACGGTGTGGCCATCTACGCGCAGGCCAGAGCCATCTTCCTGGTGGCAAACGGCACAGTTTTCCTCGTACAGCTTTTCACCGTTAGCGTAGCTGAGTTCCGCCGGGCGCTCTGGTGCCGGGAAGCCGCGGCCGTAAATGGGCTGCTTCGGGTACATTTCCACGCCGGTGGCCAGCCACTGGTGGTAGGCAGACAGTGCCAGCATGTTGTCACTGCCGTATTCCAGCGGCTTGCCATTCATGGAGTAAGTAAAACAACCGGCAATACGTTCTTCCAGGTTGTTTACATGGCCATTCTTGCCACGGTAACCGGGCAGGGTAACGGCTGCTGGCCAGATCGGCGCGCTGAACGGCATGCGGCCTTCACCCAGGTGGCAGCTGGAGCAGTTCATGTTGTTGAACACATTCTCGCCACGTAGTTGCTGGGTGTTGGTGAACAGGTCGTAGCCCTTGCGGATGACCTTTTTCAGTTCCGGATGGATGTCCGCTTCTTCCAGGTCTGCCATGGTAGGCGGAATGTGAACCAGCTGGTTTTCTTTCGGGGCCGGAAAGCCCATAGAGGTCAACTGATCGATGTAAGCCTGGGTAGTGTCTTCATTGGCCGCCAGGTTTGCCGAGAACGCAAAGGTTCCAGACAGGGCGACAGTAAGCAGTTTGCGCATCATGATAGGTGTCCCCTTATTTGCTGCCGGCACTCTGGTTGGCAAGCCATACGGCTACCGCGTGAATGTCTTCATCGCTCATGCGTCGGGCGATGGAGCCCATTAGATCCTGCGGATCGTTCTTGCGGGTGCCTTCTTTCCAGGCTTTCAGCTGGGCTTCGATATAACCGGCATGCTGGCCGGCAATACCCGGGAATACATCGCCGGCACCGCGGTTGCCAGGGCCGTGGCAGCTTTTGCAGGAAACAATGTACTGGGACCAGTCGCCGCGTTCGGCCAGCTGCTGACCGCGCTTCAGCGTGGCCTCATCGGCGTTTGCGCCACCCTGGCCAGCCGTGGGTTCCAGTTGGCTGTAATAGGCAGCAACATCGGCAATTTTCTGGTCGTCCAGCATGTTCACGAACGGGGTCATGGTCGCGTTTACCCGAGTGCCTTTCTTGATGTCGTGAATCTGCTTGGCGAAGTAGGTGGCATTCAGACCGGCCAGCCGTGGCCAGGATTCTCCACCTTCAATGTGCATGCCGCTGCCGTCGGCCTGGTGGCAGGCAATACACAGGTTGGCAACTTCTTTGCCACGTTCAGCATCACCTTCGGTTGCAGCCAGCGCAAAGCCCGCATAGGCAGCCAGCCCGAATGCAGCCAGCGTAATCGGAATTTTTATCACGGTCGGTAGCCTCTCTATTCTTATATATGCGCACTTAGTACTAAAAGTTATTTCGATATAGCTTGCGCAAAGCGCGCAATTCTCGCTTGACGAAGGTCAACAATGCAAGCGGACTTATCCGAAAGGCTAATACGAGGATGCATGCGTCGGGAATTTCGTTTACTGTCTGAGATGCAAACCGGAAGTCAGCAAACATCTTTATAACGAAAAGCAGGGACACCTATGGCGACCGTCAACCCTTCTCAGGAAGAGCTTAGGAAAGTTTTGCAAGAGACGCCAAAAGATCAGCCGGTAGTAATGCTGAATCTGCTTCGGTTTCGTGACCAGGCGGCCTACAAAGACGACACAGAAAACTGCTCGGGGCGGGATGCCTACAAGCGGTATATGGACGAAGCGGCAGAATGTGTGCGCTCGGTTGGCGCAGAGGTAATCTGGTCCGGCCGCAGCGTGGGTTCGCTGATTGCGCCGCCCGACGAATCCTGGGACCAGGTATTGCTGGTACGTTACCCCTCCATCTACGCCTTCCTGGCGATGATCGAAAGCCCTGAGTACAAAGGTGTGGTAAAGCACCGTACCGCCGCGCTGGAAGACTCCAGGCTGGTGGCCAATGTTGAAGGCTCGCCCTGATCAGACCAGCCAGCCGGATTGCTGGATCGCCATATAGGCAACCGTACCCACCGCAATAGAGAGCAGGGCATTACGCCGCCACAGGTGTACAGCTACCACCAGCAATCCCGGCAGGATGGCGTCCAGCCCCGGCAGGCTTGCGCTCCAGTTCGCGGAACGCTGCAGGAATACGATGGCCAGCAGGGCCATAACCGCGGCCGGCAGAAACCGGCCAATATGCTGCAGCAACGGGTGTTCTGTATGGCGTTCAAAAAACAGGAAGGGCACCACCCGGGTGGCAAAGGTTGCCGCCGCTGAAATGGCAATGAACGCGGCCAGGTAATAAGTGTCAGTCATGGCTGGCCTCCGCTGCCGGCAGACGGTTCCTGAGCTGGCGATACTGGATCAGGAGAATGCCGGTCACAATTGCGATCGCGAGGATCAGCTGATGAGACGGCCCGACCAGCACCATTGAGATCCCGGCGGCAAAGGCACCGGCCCAGAGCGGGAAGCTGTCGCCCAGTGCTTTGATCTGTTCAATCGTCAATACAATAAACAGCGCGACCAGCGCGAATTCAATACCGGTGCTGTCGAACGCCACCATCTCGCCCAGCAGTGCGCCAATTCCGCAACCGGCAATCCAGTAAGCCTGGTTGAACGCGGTAATGCGGAAGTCCACTTCCTGCTCGTGGTGTTTGTCTGAGGACAGCGAACGACTGGTAAGCAGGGAATACGTCTCGTCTGTCAGGCCGAAAATCAGATAGCCTTTACGCCAGCCAGCCCCCCGGAACCGACCCAGCAGGGACAACCCGTAAAACAGGTGCCGGGCGTTCAACACAAACATGGCAACTGCCACCTCAAGCAGCCCTGCGTTGGCGGCCAGCAGGCTGACGGCCAGGATCTGCCCGGAACCGGCATAGATCACCAGGCCCATGAGCGGCGCGACCCACCAGGCATAGTCCAGCTGGGTGGTGAACAGCACCCCGAAGGCCATACCCAGTGGAATGTAGCCGAACAGAATCGGCAGTGTCAGGCGAAAGACGTTCTGGTTCATTAGCATCCAAACGTTACGAAAGCGGCGATGATAGTCAAAGCGCACAGGGTTTTGAAGAGCGCAAAAACCGAAAAACCCGTACCATACGCCCCGGACTGGAGGATTTATGACCGACGATACCGCTTATGTGCCCGATGAAGATCCGCGCCAGGAAAAGTTCGTAGTAGACGCGGACCTGCTTACCCAGGACCAGCTGGAAGGGCTGGCGGAAGAATATTGCACCCGTTACCACGGCCTGAACGATACCGAGAACCCGCTGGCGGAACGAAGCCGGGTACTTGCTGCCGTAAAACGGGGAGAGCTGGTCGTGTGGTTTGACCCGGTGGAAAATACAGCGGGGCTGGGTGCTCCTGCGTGATTTCCTGATTTTTCAGGCCACTAATGCCAAGGTGTACGGGGCACTACCTACCCGAAGGCCGGTGTAAACGGTACAATCACCGTGTTTTTTCGTCTACCTGACTGCGAGGTGAGCTTTGATCAGGGTACTGGTTGTAGATGACCACGAGCTGGTGCGCTCCGGTATAAGCCGCATGTTAGCCGACAATCCCGATCTCGACGTGATTGGCCAGGCTTCATCCGGAGAGGAGGCCATCGAGTTTGTGCGAGAGAACCGACCGGATATCGTTCTGATGGACATTCGCATGCCAGGAATCGGTGGCCTGGAAGCCACCCGTCGTATCCTGCGCCTGGATGACTCTATTCGAGTGATTGTGGTAACCGCCTGCGCGGATGATCCTTACCCCTCCCGGGTGATGCAAAGTGGCGCCCAGGCGTACATCACCAAGGGCGCGGACATCCAGGAAATGGTGCGTGCCATTCGCAAGGCCCATTCCGGCCAGCGCTACATCAGCCCGGAAATTGCCCAGAAGATGGCGCTGAAGCAGCTGGCGGGTGAAAAGGACGACGATGGCGAACTGGCAAAGTTCGATCGTTTGTCTGAACGGGAAATGCAGATTGCCATGATGGTGGTGGATTGCCAGAAGGTTCAGGATATCTCCGATAAACTCTGCCTCAGCCCCAAAACCGTGAACAGCTACCGCTACCGGATTTTTGAGAAGCTGGAGATTTCCAGTGATGTAGAGCTGGCGCTGATGGCCGTACGGCTTGGATTGCTGGATGCCGACAAGGTCTGACCCCCAGCAAGGATCCGGGGAGTTCGACAGTAAAGACTTCCTGAAACAGCTTACTGAACGCCCCGGCGTGTATCGTATGTACGATGGCGCCGGGAATATTCTGTACGTGGGAAAAGCCCGCAACCTGAAAAAGCGGGTGAGCAGTTATTTCCGCAAGACCGGCCTGGCCCCGAAAACCGAAGCACTGGTGGGCAAGATCGAGTCCATCGAGGTGACGATTACCGGCAGCGAAACCGAAGCCTTGCTGCTGGAACAGAACCTGATCAAGTCGCTGCGGCCACCTTACAATATCCTGCTTCGGGATGATAAATCCTATCCCTATATCTACCTGTCTTCTCACAGCGACTATCCCTCGCTGACCTTCCGCCGTGGCCGCACCAAAAAGGGCGGCGGTACCTGGTTCGGGCCGTTTCCGAGCTCCGGTGCCGTCAAGGAAAGCCTTAATATCCTGCAGAAGGTTTTCCGTATAAGGTCTTGTAGTGAAAGCTATTTCAGGAACCGTAACCGGCCTTGCCTGCAGTATCAGATTAACCGGTGCACGGCCCCTTGTGTGGGTTACGTAACACCGGAGGAGTACCAGCAGGATATCCGCCATGCCACCATGTTCCTGGAAGGCAAGAACCCGGCCATCATCCACGATCTGATGAATGCCATGGAGCAGGCGGCCAGGAACCTGGAGTTTGAGAAAGCGGCCACCTACCGGGACCAGGTCAACCATCTTCGCCATGTTCAGGAGCAGCAATCCATTGAAGGCGAGGGCGGCGATGCCGATGTGATCGCTATTGCCCAGGATGCCGGCGTGGTGTGTATTGTGGTGATCATCGTTCGTGGTGGCAGGGTGCTGGGCACCAAGGACTACTTCCCGAGGTTTTCACTCGAGCAGTCAGAAGGGGAACTGCTCTCGGCGTTTCTGGGCCAGTACTACTTTGGCGGTGATACCCGCCGGGAAATTCCCCGGGACATCCTCGTGCCGGTGGCCGTGGAAGGGCAGGAACTGCTGGCAGAAGCCCTCAGCGAGGCCGCCAACCGGGAAACCCGAATTCGGGGCAATGTGCGGGGCGAACGCAAGCGCTGGCTGGAACTGGCCATGACCAACGCCCGGCAAACATTGCTTACCCACCTGGCCAGCAAGGAAACCGTGTATCGCCGTTTGCTGGCGCTGCGGGACCTGCTGGAGCTGGCTGAAACCCCGTCCCGGATGGAATGTTTCGACATCAGCCACAGCCATGGGGAAAATACCGTCGCATCCTGTGTGGTTTTCGACGAGAATGGGCCACTGAAAAGCGATTACCGGCTCTATAACATTGAAGGCGTAAAGGCCGGTGACGACTACGCCGCCATGCGTCAGGTGCTGACCCGCCGCTACCGCCGGCTGGTGAGTGGCGACGGCAAGCGGCCAGACCTCGTTTTCATCGACGGTGGTAAAGGCCAGCTGAACATTGCCCGGGAAGTCTTTGAAGAACTTGGGATTTCCGATATTCCGCTGATTGGCGTGGCTAAGGGTGTTACCCGCCGCGCCGGCATGGAGCAGTTGATCGACGCCATGACAGACGCGGTATTCCGGGTACCGGCCGATTCTCCGGCGCTGCACCTGATCCAGCATATCCGGGACGAATCCCACCGGTTTGCTATTACCGGCCACCGGGCGCGCCGGGACAAGAAACGCCGGCAATCTACCTTGGAAGGCATCGAAGGGGTGGGGCCGAAGCGCCGCCGGGAGTTGATTCGCTACTTCGGCGGCATACAGGAATTACGTAAAGCCAGTGTGGATGAGATGGCCAAGGTTCAGGGCATCAGCAAGTCACTGGCAGAATCCATATACGCAGCATTGCACGACGAATAGGAACACCATGAATTTACCGAACCTGCTGACCATGTCCCGCATCGTGATGATCCCGGTGTTTGTGGTGATTTTCTACCTGCCGGTGCAGTGGAGTTACCTGGTCAGCGCCATCATCTTTGCCCTGGCCGGTGTGACCGACTGGCTGGACGGCTACCTGGCCCGCAAACTGAACCAGAGCACGCCTTTCGGAGCGTTTCTGGACCCGGTGGCGGACAAACTGATGGTGGCCGTGGCCCTGGCGGTGCTGATTGAAGAATACTCGGCAGTGCTGCTGACAATTCCCGCCACAGTGATTATCGGCCGGGAAATTGTGATTTCCGCCTTGCGGGAATGGATGGCAGAGGTGGGTAGCCGCGCCAGTGTGGCGGTGTCGTACATCGGCAAGGTCAAGACCACCGCCCAGATGGCGGCCATTGTCGGTTTGCTGGCGTTTCCTCCCGGTCAAATGCTGTCGTACGTTGCGATCGGCCTGCTTTACATCGCAGCCGGGCTCACACTCTGGTCTATGTTCCTGTACCTGAAAGCGGCCTGGCCGGATTTGTTCCCTTCAAAATAACAGGCTCAGGCGTCTGCCAGGCAATCCCGGCTCCATCGGGTTATGTCTGTCGAAAGCGCGGATGCTGCGAGAGAGAAGGCAGACATCAGGTCGTCCAGTTTTGCGCTTGCAGCCAGTGCCTCCTCGCGCTGATCCAATACGCACAGGCTTTTCCGGGAGCGGTTTTCCATCAGTTCTGTGTGCAGGTGCATGACCACCGTGGTGCCGTCTGCGCGGGTCTCGGCGTGAAAGCCGGTCAGTTCGGTGACCAGTGTTAACCCTGCCGTAGCCGGACTGGTGTCAGTCATCACGCTGGTGAAGCCGCCGCTCTGGCGAAATTCCTGAATCAGGTAATCCCTCAAAACCACGGGAATACTGTCGCGCCAGCGGGCGCCGGGCAGTGCCTGGAACTCGTAGGGTGTGGGCTTTACCAGAACCCGGGTACTGTCCAGCGGATCGGATGCCAGCGGAGTGTCCACCCGGAGCGCAGCAGGCCGGGGCGTATCGAACACTTCCCGTTCAGCGGGGGGTGCCAGTTCCATCAGGCGCGGTGCTTCAGGAATCGGGAACACGGTGCAGGCAGACAGGGCAAGGGCCCCGGCCAGTGCGAAAATGCCTCTGCTTGGCTTAGTCATTGCTGTACTCCTGGATTCGGCCGCCGCCCCAGATGGTGCCTCTCGGGTCTTGCTCAAGCCTGCGGGTAAACGAGTTCAGGTTGCGGAGGGTGCTGCGCAGCTCCCGTAAGGCCGGTGTGAGCTCGCCCAGGCCCTGAAGCCCGGAGTCCAGTGCACCTTCGTTATTACCGGTCACACGGTTCAGCCGGTCCAGGGTGGGCTGCAGGGTTGAGATGGCCTTATCCATAGACTCCAGTACCGGCGTAATCTGCTCGCCTAACACCACGCGCGCATGGTCAGAGGTGGCGGATACCTTTACGGCAGCTTCTTCTGCCCGAATCGCTGCCGCATCGAACTGCTCCATCAGTGCCAGCATGTCATCCCGGCTGGCCAGCAGCGACTCGGTGGCCTGCCGGGTGTTGTCCAGAATGGTGGCTACGTTGCCCAGGTTTTCCTCGTTCAACAGCTGGTTCATGCTGGTCAGCAGGCGTTCAGCCTTCGACAACATGGCTTCGCCGTTATTGAGCAGGTTGGAAAACGCAGAGGGCTCGGCACTGATCAGCGGTGGATTCTCACGGCCGCCTTCAAGCACCGGACTGTCCGGGCTGCCGCCGGTAAACTGCACGCTCATGCTGCCGGTGATATTGGCCAGCACCAGTTCGGCACGGGTGTTTTCACGCACGGGAATATCACTGCGAACCCGTACCAGCACACGAACATGGGCCGGGTTATCGGGTGCCAGGGTCAGCTCCAGTACATCACCTACCGGCACGCCGCTGTAAAGCACTGCATTACCCTTGGACAGGCCTCCTACCGGGTGGTCGAAACCGATCTGGTAATAACTCCACTCCTGGTCTGCCGAGGACTTGCCTAACCACAGGGCGAACACCAAGGCGGCGGTAACAGCCAGCAGCGTAAATAATCCGATAATAACGTGATGGGCTTTTGGCTCCATTAACCGGGCTCCTGTTCGGTCAGCCTGTTGTGTGCATCAATCGCGGCCCGCCCGCGGGGGCCGTGGAAGTAGTCCTGAATCCAGCTGTCATCCGTACGGGACACGTTATCCAGGGTATCTGCCACCAGCACCTTGCGCTGGGACAACACCGCCACCCGGTCGCAGGTGGTGTACAGGGTATCCAGGTCGTGGGTGACCAGGAATACCGTTAACCCCAGGGCATTTCGCAGGGTGACAATCAGTTCGTCAAACGCGGCAGCGCCGATCGGGTCCAGCCCCGCTGTGGGCTCGTCCAGAAACAATATTTCAGGGTCCAGGGCCAGCGCCCGGGCCAGCGCCGCACGTTTCACCATGCCGCCGGATAACTCCGTCGGGTATTTGCGTGCCGCCTCGGGCTGCAAGCCGGTCAGGGCCAGCTTCATGCGGGCCAGTTCTTCCGCTTCGGCCCGCTTCAGCCCCGCGTGCTCGATCAGGGGCAGGGCAATATTCTGTTCCAGGTTCAGGGAGGTAAACAGAGCTCCGCCCTGAAACAGCACACCAAACCGCTGTTCATACAGCGAACGTTCCGGTGCTGACAGCTCTGTTAGATCCTGCCCGAATACCGTGATGTGGCCCGCCGTAGGCGTGTTCAATCCGACAATGCTGCGAAGCAGCACGGATTTTCCTGTGCCGGATCCGCCAACCACGCCGAGGATTTCACCCGGGTAGAGGTCGAGGTCCAGGTCTTCATGCACAGAATGACTGCCAAAACGATTGTTCAGGCCCCGAACCTGAATGATCGGCGTTTGGTGCGTGTGGTTATCCCGCGTGCCCATGGCCATGCCTTACCAACCCATTTCCATAAAGAATAGCGCGGCTACGGAATCCAGCAGTATGACCATAAAGATAGATTGCACCACGCTGGAGGTGGTGTGCTCACCCACGGACTGTGCGCTGCCCGACACCTTGAAGCCTTCCAGGCAGCCGATCACGGCAATCAGGAAGGCAAACACGGGAGCTTTACCGATACCCACCAGGAAATGTTTCAGGGCAATATCCCGCTCCACGATGGCCATAAACTGGCTGGGCGGAATATCCAGTGCCAGTGCGCACACCACGGCACCACCAACCATGCCCGCCATCATGCCGACAAAGGTCAGCACCGGCAGGCTCACCATCATGGCCAGTACTCTGGGGACTACAAGCAGCTCCACGGGGTTGAGGCCGAGGGTGCGGATGGCATCCAGTTCTTCGTTGACCTTCATGGCCCCGATCTGCGCTGTGAAGGCACTGGCGGTCCGGCCGGCCAGCAAAATGGCGGCTAACAGTACGCCGAATTCCCGTAGGAATGAGAAAGCGACCAGGTCTACGGTATAAATGGTCGCGCCAAAGTCCTCCAGCACCGTGGCACCCAGAAATGCGACGACAGCACCCACAAGAAACGTGAGCAAGGCAACAATCGGAAGGGCGTTCAGGCCGGTGTCGTGCACAGCGGCCACGAACGGCGTAAAGCGCCAGCGTTTTGGCCGTGGGAGTATGTAGAACAGGGTGGACAAGGTCTGGCCAATAAAACCGGACAGCAGCCATAACAGGCGGGTTAGCCGGGTGACCTTCTCTCCGGTGATTGCCAGCATGTTCAGCAGTGGATTAACCGTGGCTGGTGCCGGTGCGGATTCACACATGGATTCCGCTACGGCTTTAAGGAGTGCTTGCTGGGCTTCGGGCAGGGACGGTTGCTCCAGGGCGGCAAGCACCGGTCCCGCACCCAGCATTTTCACCATCAGGGACGCGCCCGCGGTATCCAGCCGGCCAAGGCCGCTGAATTCCGGCTTCAGTGAAGCGTTCTCTGCCTTGAATTGCGATACCTGCCGGTTCAGGGCCGGGTAATGGGCAAGGGTCCAGTCTCCGGCAAATGTCACCGTATTGCCGGACAACTCAAGGGAGCCGGCAGGCTCGCCGGCTTTGGCTGTAGTAAGGCCCGAAGTTATCGCCACAGAATGAAAAAATCCCTGCCAGAAGTCTTAGCAAGCTTAAAGATTCCAGTTGCTGTCTGCCAGTATCTTTCGGTCTTCTTCATCATGGCTGGCCAGGATCAGGGTAATGCCGCTGGCCTTTTCCTGCAGTAACAAGTCCCGGATGATGGCCCTGGCGTCCGGGTCCAGCCCGGTCATGGGTTCGTCCAGCAGCAGTACCGGTTTGCGCCGCAGAATGGCGCGCAGCAGGGCAACTCGTTGCCGCTGGCCACCGGATAGTTCGCCGGGCAGCCGTGTACCAAGACCGCCGAGCCCGGTTTGTTCAAGACCCTGCTCAATGGCCAATTTCTGTTCGGGGGACAGCTTCATGCCCGGGTGCAGGCCAAGACCGATATTGGTGAAGACATCCAGGTGTTCGAACAGGTTGTGCTCCTGGAACACGCTTGTTACCGGCCGCTCCCAGGCGGGCAGGTTATGGATAGCTTGGTTGTTCCAGAGAATTTCTCCGCTTTTGGGTGCGAGAAAACCGGCAACCAGGTTTAGTAAGGTGGATTTACCGGTTCCACTGGCACCGCGTACCGCGAGGCAATGCCCGGCGGCGACCGAGAAGTGGAAGCGCCACTCCTCTGACTGATCCGGGTACTGGAAACACAGGTTTCTTAGTTCAAGCATGACGAGGCTCCGGAGCGGCGGCGGGGGCAGGCTCTGTGTTTGTGCCCGGGGCCGGCCGGGCAATCCGGGACAGCAGGGCGAAGAGGGTCACCAGTAATACAAGCAACCACAGCCCGGTGCCAGCCGCTTCGCTGATTCGGTAACTGCCCAGTTGCTGGTAAAGCAGAACCGGCAAAGTGGGCTGCCCGGGGCTACCGAACAGGGCAATTACCCCGAAATCTCCCAGCGACAGGGCAATGCCATAAGCCAGGCCCAGGGCGA
This sequence comes from Marinobacter sp. L-46, assembly GCF_056859535.1. Lineage (NCBI taxonomy): Bacteria > Pseudomonadati > Pseudomonadota > Gammaproteobacteria > Pseudomonadales > Marinobacteraceae > Marinobacter > Marinobacter sp. L-46. The sequence continues at coordinate 5,377 of NZ_JBSXOP010000019.1, read as the reverse complement.
TTGGCCGGCGCAGCCTTGGCCAGTACAGCCAGCGCCAGCGATACCAGCCCAGGATACCCAGCTGGTCCGCCTGGTTCAGGGTGTTCTTGTCGATGGCATTCAGTGGCCCACGCAGAACCTGCAGCACAAATGGAATGGCCATCAAACCGTTAATCAAAGACACCAGTACCCAGCCTTGGGCGCTATTCCCGAGCTGGGGCCGCAATAACAGGAACAGGCCGGTACCAAGCACCAGGGGCGGTACAATCAGCGGCAGATAACCCGTGGTAACCGGAATGGCTGCCAGTATCCGGTTTCCGGATTTTTTGGCGGCCGCCAGTGTGAACAGACTGGCGACAACCGCACCCAGCCCGGCGGGAACGGCAATCAACAAACTGCGGCCTGTAGCGGGGAGCAGTTGTCCGTAGATAGATGGCATGGGTGAGGCCGGCCAGAGTGCCGGCAAACCGCGTAACGCGATGGCCAGCAGAGGCAATGTCAGGAAAGCGGAAAAGATGCCCAGCAGCAACACGCGCCCCAGACCCTGCCCGGGGCTGTCTTTTAAAGAGACAGGTTCAGCAAACCGACGATCCGGAAGCAGTGAGGACTCCAGCCGGTTCCGGAACACCAGCCACCACAGGCTGCCGCAAATAACCAGCTGAATAGTGGCCAGGATGGCAGCCTGGCCAAAATCGAATTCGAACCGCAACGCCTGGTAAATGGCCACTTCAAGGGTTGTGGCGCGAGGCCCGCCACCCAGGGTCATGATGATGGCGAAGCTGGTAAAACACAGGGTAAATACCAATGCTGACACCCCTGGCAGGACCGGCCGCAATGCGGGCCATCGAACCGTACGCCAGAGCCACCAGCCGCTCAACCCGAGCTGGGAAGCAACCCGCAATCTCGGTGCCGGAACCGATTCCAGTGCTTGCAGAAGAATGCGTGCGGCCAGCGGTGCATTAAAAAACACGTGGGCCAGTAAGATTCCATTCAGGCCGTAAAGGCTCCAGCCATGATCAGGCAGCCAATCGTTCAGAAGACTGGTCAGCCAGCCCTGGCGACCGTACACCCCGATGATGCCTGAAACCGCCACTATGGTGGGAAGCACCAGGCTCAGCTCCATTAACCGAAGCAGCAGGCTACGACCGGGAAAATGGCTGAGCCGGGCCAGTGTCATGGCCGCCGGCAGCGCAATGAACAGGCTTAGAAAGACCGATAACACCGCCTGCCAAACCGTAAACCAGACAACACCTCTTAAATAGCGGCTTTGCCACAGCTCTTCGAATTCCAGCGTGCCAGCTGTGTGAAGCAGTGCCCCCAGGCCCAATAGCACCAGCCCGATCAAGGCCAGCGCAATGATCAGGCCCGGAGCCAGTTGCCACGCAGGGGTGCTGAATGGAGCAGGGCGCAGGGGTTGTGGTTGGTTGGCGGACATTGGGTTCAGCGGGTCATGGCGTCCAGCCAGGCATTCACCAGTGAGCGGCGTTCACGGGCGACCTCTGCCGGTTCCAGATAGAGAGCTTGGGACGGGCGGATCAGCCGGCCAAATACCTCCGGCAACTCGTCACCAAGGTCGATAGCCGGATACATCACATTCTTCAACGGAATATGGCGCTGGAAGGCCGGCGACAACATGAACTCCATGAATTCCCGGCCGAGGGCCTGATTCTTCGAGCTATTCACCAGTGCGGCAACCTCGACTTGCAGGTAATGGCCTTCTTCAAAACGGGCTGCCTGGTAACGGTCTGTGTTATCGACCGCCATGTGATAGGCCGGAGACGTACTGTAAGAAAGGATCATCGGCGCTTCGCCGTTCATGAACAGTGAAAAATACCCGTCACTCCAGCTCTGGGTAGTCGCCAGTACCTTGCCACTGAGTTGCTGCCATTTGGCGTGGGCGGAGCCAGTAATCCGGTTTGCCGGGCGGCTTCCATGGTGGCGGTATCCAGCCCCAACACCACATCGGCACTGGTTGAACTGCCCTCCAGGCGCAGTCGCTGAAGTATATCGCCGCCGCTTTCAAGCACTGTATAGTTCAGCGCGCAATCACACTGCTCTTCAAATGCCTGCTTGACCGCGGGCCCGGGGCCCCATTCCGCCGCAAACGACGGGTGGGTATAAACGTTCAAAACCTGCGCAGGTTCGGCAGTAGCGAAAGCCGGGAGCAGGGCAGCGAAGAGTAGAGGCAAGCGGAAACGCATAGTGATTACACCTTGGCTACGGAGGGGCCATGCCGCGGTAACCACTGGAAAGTGGCGGCTCAATCCCTACGCCGGTATTAGCCGGGTCAGGTTCCGCGGGTATGGTCTCAGCCCTGTCGGGCACCCCGTTGAGTCTTGGCGATTCTACAACGCCCGCGTGGCAGTCTGTAATTTGTAACTTTGATTACGGTCTGTTTAAAAACTGTACAAAGGTGTCGGGGTTCTCATAATTTGCTGTTAGAATAGTGCAAATTTCAATCGGATAGACCGTATTCTTCATCTATAGAGGTAAGGTGCATGCCCAAGCATCGCAATCTGCTCAAATTTTGTACAGCAATGTCCGGCCTTCTTTTTTCAGTGCTTTTCGCCACCAGCACCCAGGCCCAGTCCCTGAATAACCAGCTTTTTGATCGCCTTTCCAGTGCGGCCCCTAAACTGAACCCATCGGTTCTTGAAGCGGCTTTCAAGGCAACCCAGTGCGCCATCAGCAATGGAACAGCGATGCCGGAGAGGCTTGCTGTTATTGATTTTTCCCTGCCATCCAGCGAAGAACGCCTCTGGCTGTTTGACCTGGCCGATGGCAGCCTGGTACTTAGGGAGCTGGTTGCCCACGGTAAAAACTCCGGTGACCGCGAAGCCAGTGCTTTCTCCAACATTGAGGGCAGCCACCAGTCCAGCATCGGACTGTTCAAGGCGGCGGAATCCTACAGCGGTGCCCACGGCTACTCCCTGCGGCTGGACGGACTGGAGCCGGGCTTCAATGACCTGGCTCGCCAGCGCGCCATTGTCATTCACGGGGCAGACTACGTAGAGAAGAGCTGGGTGAACAAATACGGTCGCATTGGCCGCAGCCACGGCTGCCCGGCGGTAGACCGGGATGTGATCGCAAAGGTAGTAGACAACCTGAAAGGCGGCCAGCTGGTTTTCAAATACTACCCGGATGAAGAATGGCTGCAGGCTTCCAGCTACCTGAACTGCGACAGCGGCAACCAGCTTGCCGGTTCCCTTCAGGCGAACGCGGATGACGCCAGCCGGTCCTGACCGGTTTGGCTAAATTTTGTGCACATTAGCAATAAAAACAGAAACTTGAAAAAAAGGTGTTGACGCGCGAAGCGTAATCCGTAGAATACGCAGCCGTTGAGGAGGCAACGCCTCTGAACGAAGAGCGGGAATAGCTCAGTTGGTAGAGCACAACCTTGCCAAGGTTGGGGTCGCGAGTTCGAATCTCGTTTCCCGCTCCATTTTCCAAGTCTCTCACGCCCCCTGAGAGCAAAAGCCAGATTCCAGGCTTACCCGGCGCGGTGGCAGAGTGGTTATGCAGCGGACTGCAACTCCGTGTACGCCGGTTCGATTCCGACCCGCGCCTCCATTTTTCCCCTAGATATCAGCATGTTGGCTCCTTTGGCTGTTCGATGTCTTAGAGGTGAAAAAATACTGAAAAAATACTGAAAAAACGTGTCCGTCTCAAAAGGTAATTTGGGGCACTTAATCTCGCGTGAAACGTATTGTTGTGCGAGCTCGTTTCGGTGGTTTGATAAGCCGATAATGCTTGCGCATGGCTTCGGTCTCGTGGCCTCCTTTGTCGTTTTCACCTTGTTCAAGATACTCTTCAGTCAGCCCCTTCTTCCTCAAATCCCTTAGCTGATATTGGTCGCCATAGCCTGTCTCTTTGCATGCTTTTCTCCAGGCTGCTTGTATCGTTCGGTGTTGGACCTTCTGAGCCCGAGAGCGCACGTCAAAGTACATGGGATAAACCAGAAGGTATTCGCTGGTGATGTTTTGCGACCTTTTGAACTCGATGAACCATTGCCAGAGTTCTGCGAGCTCTTTATTCATTTCTAGCTCGATCCCCACCCTGGTTTTGTGCCGTTCAAAGCGGACAAGGCCATAGACTGAGTAGCCGTCCCTCTCTACTGGCTCCATGAAAATCTCAGCCTGGTTTTGCTTGAGGTCGAAAATATCTATCGGCTGCTGGGAAAGCATATACATCAGGTCACATATCTTGGCTCGCCACGTCCCGTCTCGTGTCTGTTTGTTTATTTTGTGGATGCACAGGGCCGCAGTTATTTCCTTGTAGGCATCGTCCGGAATCAGCACCTCGCGCTTGCTTTCTGTTGCCTTGCGTATATCAACCATTGGGTTACGGTCGATCAAACCTTCTTGTACTGCATGAAGAAATACACGGTTGAGGGTATTTCTCAGGCCATTGTAATGGGTGGGCTTTTGCATCCAGGGAGATAGAAGCTGGCGAATTCTCCGCAGTATGTCTGGGTCTGTTAGGAGAAAGTCTGCTGACTCCTGTTCCTCTAATTGTTTTGCGTCATTGGCATAATCTATTCGAGTGGGTAACGCGATCGGCCTGCCCTTATTGGGGCCACGCAGGGAGAGCACCTGGCAGGTGCTCCATTTTACCTTGGTGCCGACCACGCAGTGCGTATTCCAGACCAAGGTTGCCACTGATTCCAGACGAAGCCTGCCACCCATTCCACGCGAAAGCTGCCACTGATTCCACGGCAAAGCTGCCACCTTGGCAGGCTGCCTGATTTCCCCATCAAAACGTCCGGCGCGGGATAACTAACGGTACTCTGCTCCTTTTCATCCGGAGAGGGCCAGATGCCAGCGAAGAGGTTATCCATGCGTAAAATCAAAGAAGTCCTTCGCCTCAAGTGGGAGCGAGGGCTTAGCAACCGACAGGTTGCCGCAGCCTGCGGCATCAGTCGCCCCACTGTGAGCGAGTATCTGCGGCGTGCTGCTGAGGCGGAGCTTGGCTGGCCGCTGCCAGAGGATCTGAGTGAAGCCCAGCTGGAGCAACGGCTGTTCCCGCCACCACCGGATCTGCCGGCACAGGCCCGAGGCATTCCGGATTGGCAGCGAATCCACGATGAACTCCGGGGCAAGAACGTCACCCTGTTCCTGCTCTGGCAGGAGTACCGGGAAGCCAATCCGGATGGCTACCAGTACAGCTGGTTCTGCGAGCACTACCGGGCCTGGCAGGGCAAGCTGGATCTGGTGATGCGTCAGGACCACCGAGCCGGTGAAAAGCTGTTCGTGGACTATGCTGGGCACACGGTGCCCGTCATTGATCGCACCACCGGTGAGATCCATGAGGCGCAAGTCTTTGTGGCGGTGATGGGTGCGTCCAATTACACCTACGCCGAGGCCACCTGGAGCCAGACCCTGCCGGACTGGATCGGCTC
>NZ_JBSXOP010000018.1:0-5453 GCF_056859535.1 Marinobacter sp. L-46 | reverse complement strand
GGTCTGCGACTGACCGGCCCGGATGCACCGGTTCGCCACCCGGCCAAGCGTCGCCGCCTGAGAACCGTGATGCAGGAAATCATGACCCTGGCCTGCCGCCTGGTGCACAGTGGCCGGCAGTGGATCCTGCGATTTGGCCGGCACTGCCCAGGCTTTGCGGTTTACCGAGATCTTTATCGGGGCCTTGCTTCCGCCGGATAGGCCAACTCAACCACTGGCAAAAAACAATCCTCCCGGAATCCTCTGCCGGGACAGCCCGCTATTGCCGAAACACTGCATGCTGGTTATTTATCAACCAATCTCGGACCATCGGTTGCTCCCGCTCTTTGCTTCCTGACCTCAAAGTCAGAATCTCACCCAGTTATCGCCTCTTGTTGGCGCAGAGGTGGGCTTGACGGGTATATTGGCGAGCGAAGTCACTGATTCAGGCTGAAGGTAACCTTCAAGGGCCAGATCCCACATTTGAATGTGGCAAATACGAATGAGTTTGAACCATTCGCATTTGGTTAGTGTTTCGTACAATGCTGAAAAATATACATTTTAAATATTTGAAAAACTTTATTGTCCTCTGGCAACAAAAATGGTTTGAGTTTTGTACTCTCTGCGGTAGCAAGTTGGTGTCTGTCCGGTAGATTTTTTGAATTGTTTTGAAAAGTTGGAGGCATCTGAAAAGCCAGAAGAAAGTGCAATGTCCAGAATGGAGTGTTCGTCACTCTGGAGTAACTGGCTGGCGAATTCTATGCGCTTTTTCAAAATATAGGCATGGGGTGAGGTGCCTGTTGCGGCTTTGAATGCACGACAAAAATAAAAAGGACTTAGCGCCACCTGCTGAGCCAAGTCATCTACAGAGATTCGATAGGGAAGGTTCGCCTCGATATATTCATTGAGCCAGCGGAGTTGTCTGGTTGTCAGGGGCGACCGAGTCGTTTTACCGGTGCTCGCGCTCTTTGTATTTTCGCAGATGATCTGAGCTGCTAACGCTTTGCCATAAAACTCGGCAAACATTGGACCATGTGGGTTGCCGTCCCGGATTTCATTGTCGATTGCCAGAGCGGTTTCCAGAAGCAAGTTGTTTTGTTTGAAAAACAGAGGGTGACCCTGGAAGCGGCTAACGCCCATTTCCTCAGCCACGCTTGAAACAAGTTTCTCTGGGATGGTCATCAACAGCAGCTTACCCAATGGCGATGTATAACTGACCTGGTGGGGACAGTTGTGGGGCAGATACACTGCAGAGCCCCTGTTTTGCGATTCTTTTCGGACGGCACCATCTACGCGTCGGTTAGCCTGAGCGGCTGAATTGAGCTTCACCATCAAGTAATGACCGGTCAAAGCATGTTCAATGGTTTCAAAATGATCTTTTTCTACCCTCTCGAAAAAAATGCTCTGCCATCCAAACTCACGGCTTCCCCTGCCATCGTTGTTGGCGAGAAGCTGTTGTCGATCGTCTTCACGTAGGAAGTTGAATTGTTTTAGACCCATAAAAACTCCGTTTAAAATGGTCGGTGTTTTCGTTACTCCTGAGTTTCGAGTTGTTCCGTTCGCTGGATTGCGATCGCAAGCCGCTTAACAGCTTCGTCCGCCAGGGAAGGCGTGATCGTTGAGAACGAAAGGCGAACCGAACTTAAATCAGGTATCTCACAATAAAAATACTTCCCCGGAACGAACATCACGTGATGACTGAGTGCTTGTTGAAGAACGAGTGATGCGTCCAGTCCGTTTGCAAATCGCCCCCAAAGGAACATTCCACCGTCGGGCACGTTGAGTTCAAGGGCGTCTGGCAAATGTTCCGAAATAGCCTTTATCAGCGCATCGCGCCGGCATTTGTAGGCCTTTTTAAGAAGTTGAAGCCGGCCATCAAGACGGCCGCTTTTCAGATAATAACCTGCAATGTATTGCGAAAGCGTACTACTGTGAAGGTCCATCGATTGCTTGGCACGGCATAGAGGGTGAAAAAAGCTCTCCGGGGGAATACACCAACCCAAGCGTAATCCGGGGGCGACAGTTTTTGAAAAAGACGAAATGTAGATAACCCGGTTTTTTGAGTTAAATGACTGTTCGGCTATTTCAAAGAGTGACGCAACATGCTCTCCGTCGTATCGAAGATCTCCGTATGGATCGTCTTCAACGATCATGATGTCATGACGGATAGCAAACTCAACAAGTTTCGTTCTTTCGGGAAGTGGCAAGGTTGCGCCGGTTGGATTACTGAAGTTGGGAACAAGGTACATCAGCTTAATATGGTTATTGGCAACCAATGATTCCAATCGTGTGAAATCAATGCCGTACTGATCACCTTGGAATGCTAATGTGTTCGCTCCTGCCATATGGAAAACCTGTAATGCGGCGAGATAGGTTGGCTCCTCAACCAACACACTATCACCCTCATCAAGAAAGGCTCTGGCTACAATGTCGAGCGCCTGCTGCGAACCGCTTGTAACTAGAATATGGTCGGGTTCCGCGCTGATTCCCTGCGCTACCATGCGGGAGGCAATTTCTTCCCTTAAGAACAATTCTCCTTCGGTCAGTCCATATTGATAGGTGGCATTTCTTGCACTTTCAACAGCTCGGAAAGTGGCCGCTTCAAGCCCTTCGGTATCTATGAGATCTGGTGCGGGTATTCCTCCCGCCAGTGAAATCATACCAGGGATTTTGGAGTGCCTGAGCAGATCCCTTATCGCGGAACTGCTCATCGTCTGCATTCGACGAGAAAGAATACTCTCGGAGGAGCTTGTTGATCGACTGCTCATTTCAGATCCACTTGTTTTTCTAACAGTATAGATAACCCTTGAGCGGCTAGGATGATACTTGGACTAGGTGCTCCTAAGGGGCCCTTTGGAGCGCCAAGTTAACTGGTGGCAATTAGTCGACTGCTGGTGTCTGAGACCTGGCAATAAGGTGACCAGATGAACTGGCTCCAATATGCCTCGGCTACTTCTATCCAGGTTTTTAGTGCTTTTTCATCTCTTAGAGATGCTTTCAGGCCAGTAAGAAGCCAGCTATAAACTGCCTGGCTGTCGCGGCAATCGCTACAGTGGCCTGAGGTGCAACAAACCTCAAGAGTTTCCAGGTCTGGTTTGTAAGTGTTAAAGCCCGGAAGTATGGGATTTCCGTTTGCTTTGCGTGAAATGTTATCCGGGTGATCGCTGCTTATACTTGGGCATACTTCGTAGCCAAACGTCCCCAGCCAGGAGTTGCCCGTTACTATTGCTTTGATATGTTCCTGGTGATTGGTGATCGTTTTAGGATATTTGACTTTCAGATTGCTTAGGAGTTCAAGCAATCGTCGCTCATTATCAAGTTTTAGAGGATGATTGCTGTCGTATTTGCTATAGAAATTGAATGTCAGACGATTTCCGTTATCTCTGATCTTCCTAACGGTATCCTCAATATATTCAATCCCATCTTCGGTAACGGCATATACGAAAGTGGCCCTCGGGTCGTTTCTGTAGTTGGCAAGCGCTGAATCGAAAAGACCCGTGAATGCCTTACCATTAGGCTTTATAGCTCTTAGATCATCATCAAGCGGTCCTCCGCCAAATAGTGAAATGAACACAGTGGCATTGGTGAAGGGGGCGCCGAATGGCAACTTTATTAACCCATTGGTCGAGATAGCCAGAGTGTCCATGTGTTCTGCAAACTCAGCTATTCTCTCTTCGAAAAGAGTGGGCTCACCACCAATTAGGAGTGCCGAGTTCACACCTCTTTCTCTTTCCCGCTTTATGAAATTTCGCCAGTCAGCTATGTCTGTCTTCTCCCTCGCGCCTTTATCGTGACCATATTCGAAGAACCAGCAGCCTTTGCATCGAATGTTGCAGGCATTGGTGAGATGGTATTCTGATGATCGGATTGTTGATGAGAAGCCCTTTACTAACTCGAAGCGAGTAATCCAATCTTCTTGATTAGCAAGTAATTCAAGCACTTTTCCGGTGGCCTTTGTGCGGTAGTGATCGGCTGTGTAGTTCATGCGCTAACTCCTGTCTCGTGATGTGGCACTGTGAGACCAAGGGCCGCGAGTTTCGGGATTGTTTTCTTCTTGAAGTTTTCTCTCAGTTCTCCGTTAAGGGTTTTTCTAAAACCCCACTTTACATATGCCCGCGAACGTTGGGATTTCTCATGTCCGAATAGACCTAATATATGGGGCCATAGCCTATCGAGAGCCTGTTGTGCCTGTGCACGGCTTTCGTCATTTGAGCAGGCTTCACGAATAATTCTGAATCCATGGGCAACATGCACATGTTCATCCCGAATGATTTGATCTTCGAATATTTTTGCAAATGGCTTATAGCTGCAGTCCTCAAACTCAAGAAGGTGTTCTAAAACCACGGACTCTCCCAGGAAAGAGAAAATACCGCGTTCCATCCAGTTTCTGACGCCCGTAACAAGCTCATTTGAGTAGTAAGGTCTCTCCGTGAAGTGCTGAGAAAGCATGTGATGGGTATCAATATTTATGTCGGAGAGAACTTTTGCTGTTAGCTCGAAATGCTGTATTTCCTCAGCGGCCCGCTCGCAACAAATTAGTTTTTCATATGCGTTTGGGGCCATTTTATAGAAGATTTGTGTGTAATCGTCGGCTCCGGTAAGTTCGCCTTCCGCATGCACCAGCATCAGGTGGCTTGCAAGTGATCGATACTCTTCAGGCATCTTGAAGAATTCTTCGGGGGTACTTACTTCATGGCGTCCAACTTCTACTGTTTCCTTCATCGGTTTTCTCCTTGAGTATATGGTAACGATCTTCCGTATTGGGAAAGGGTAGAGCCGGATGAAAGTGCTTGTCTTGGCTCGTATTGCGGGATTTGTGTTACTTTGCTCTTTTTTGCCCAGTGGTGCATATTCCGGACGAACGTGAACACCGATTCTGGTTCAACGTATACGGCCATTCGGATTGAAGGTGAACACTTTTCCGGAGTTTTCGGAATCAGCGTTCATATTCACGGAAACGGTATTCATCGACACTGGGCACTATAAAGATGCCGTTATGCAATGTCGGAACATAGTCGAGCAGGTTGAATCGATTCGCGGGGATAAACCGGCTCAGCATCTGCAAATAAAATGGCACATAGCAGCGAACAGAGCGAGATGAGGTCTATTGACCGTCTGATAAGCCTGCGAGTACTGCCAAGAATATTTGCCAATTGGGGGCTCATGGCACGGAGGAATTTACCTGCTCTCAGGCAAAGGCGGTTCTGGGTATGACCATGGCTCTGCTGGCAGAACCCACTGTGGGTTGTGCGTCTGGGCATGAGCTGATTGAGGAGGACCACTGATGGCAGTCCGACACGGAATCTGGAAGATCGGAGACAAGCCCCAGACACCGGCGATTTTCAACCCAGTTGTCCAAATAGCTGCACCTAAGCAGCTAATTTATTGAGCTCAACTTCCTGTAGATTTCCGGGGTTGAGCGACACCGGACCGGTGACCTCCCAGTTCCGGGTATTGCCAGACCAGCGCTGAGG
>NZ_JBSXOP010000017.1:0-29823 GCF_056859535.1 Marinobacter sp. L-46 | reverse complement strand
GCCTATTCCTGCGCACTTGATGATTGAACGCCGGGTTGCCGCTTCGGTTCACACCACAAACCTGAAAGACAGTTTTTGCCAAGTCGATTCCGATTAGGGTAACGTTCATCTGAACACCTCTTGTTGTTGACCTATTGATTTCGCACATCTAATAGTGGCGCTTTGACGCCGATCTCAACAAGAGGTGTTCATCCCATCATCCATGTGCGCTTCTCTCCGGCCATCCATGGCCTACGAAATTTTTGGACAGGCCCTTCCAGCACCAACTCCCATACTCTCTAGTCAGCTGTTCAAAAAACCAAATCTAGCTGGCACATCCTTAATGCCTCACGGCATAGAGTGTTTTCACCCGGTCATCCCTCTCCGCAGTCTGAAGGAGCGGGTGGGTTGGGGGTTCTGAAAATTTGCGGAGCCATGGATGGCGGAGCAGAAGCGCCACAGGGATGTGCCGTAAGGAGCGGTTTTCAGAACCCCCAACCCACCCGCTCCCATCACCAATACTGGCGGCCAAGACGAACACCCTGCTCCCAACCAAGAGGCCAGGAGAACACAGGCTCCCAGGCCCGAACCAACGTCAGGACTTGTACTTCCGGAGCTCCAACCGGGCCACCATAGCCCGATGAACCTCGTCCGGGCCATCGGCCAATCTCAGAACCCGAGCGTAACCGAACAACGCCGTCAGCGGGAAATCGTCGTCGCTGACGCCGGCACCGCCGTGAATCTGAATCGCCTCATCCACGATCTGCTGCAGCATCTTCGGCACCACTGCCTTGATCATGGACACTTCCTGCAAGGCGCCCATGATGCCCTTGGTGTCCAGCGCCCAGGCGCATTTCAGGGTCAGCAGCCGTGCCTGTTCGATGTTCATTCGGGCGTTAGCGATGATATCCGGGTTGCCGCCTAGTTTGGCGATCGGGCGGCCGAAGGCTTCGCGGGTCATGGCGCGTTTGATCATGATCTCCAGGGTGCGTTCGGCGGCGCCGATGGCGCGCATGCAGTGGTGTACGCGGCCCGGGCCAAGGCGGCCCTGGGCGATTTCGAAGCCGCGGCCGGGGCCGGCGATGATGGCGCTTTTGGGCAGGCGTACGTTGTCGAACAGTACCTGGCCGTGGCCATAGGGCTCGTCGTAGGCACCGAAGACCGGCAGCATGCGCTCAACGGTGATGCCCGGGGTGTCGAGCGGCACCAGCACCATGGAGTGACGGCGATGTTTCTGGGCGTCCGGGTCGGTTACGCCCATGAAGATGCCAACTTTGCAGTCAGGGTGGCCGATGCCGGTGCTCCACCATTTGCGGCCGTTGAGCACGACTTCGTCGCCTTCAACGGTGGCGGTGGCTTCCATGTTGGTGGCGTCGGAGGAGGCCACGGCCGGTTCGGTCATGCAGAAGGCGGAGCGGATTTCGCCGCTCAGCAGTTTCGGCAGCCACTCGGCTTTCTGTTCTTCAGAGCCGTAGTGGATCAGCACTTCCATGTTGCCGGTGTCCGGCGCGTTGCAGTTGAAGATTTCCGGGGCGATGAAGCTGCGGCCGGTTTCTTCGGCAATCAGGGCGTAGTCGGAGTTCAGCAGGCCGCAGCCGTATTTGTCGTCCGGGAAGAACATGTTCCACAGGCCCTGGGCCTTGGCTTTCTCCTTCAGTTCCTTGATGACCGGCAGTACTACCCAGCGGTTATCCTGGGAGGCAAGCTCCTTGTGGTACTGCTCTTCGATGGGATAGATCTCGTCGCGCATGAATTTTTTCACGCGGTTGAGGTAATCCTGGCCTTTCTCGGAAATGTTAAAATCCATGGTGCAGCTCCTCGCGCTTGCCTGCCCCGTTGGGGGCGCACTTTCAGTCAGATGGCAAACAGTCTAGGAGCCGATGCTCTATTACGCGACTGAATTGTTCTTATCATTTATCATTAGTGTTACTAATTCAGACAACGGATTCCCATCATGGCCCTGAATCGACTGGACCTGAACCTGCTGCACGTTTTCGACACCATCTACCGGGAAGGCAGCCTGACCCGTGCCGCCAAGGCCCTGCACCTGACCCAGCCCGCCATCAGCCATTCCCTGGCCCGGTTGCGGGATCACTTCAACGATCCGCTGTTTACCCGCCAGGGTAACCAGATGGTGCCCACGCCGCTGGCTCGGAGGTTTCTGGAGTCTATGCGCCCGGGGCTGAACCAGGTCCAGAGTGCGGTGAACCAGTTCCACGCCTTTGACCCGGCCACCCAGCGTAAAACCTACTCGCTCGGTTTGCGGGATGTGCTGGAGTCCACCTTTCTGCCTCAGTTGATGAACCGGCTGGAGCCTTACCCGGAAATGGAAATCGTCAGCCAGCGGATTCCGCGGCGGGATATGGAAACCCAGCTGGCAGCCGGCAAGCTGGACTTTGCCATTGATGTGCTGCTGCCGGTGAGCAATCACACCAGCCATGAACTGCTGAGGCAGGACAGGCTGGTGGTGCTGGCCCGTGAAGGGCACCCCGTGGTGAAAAGGGGGCTGGATATGGACGCCTACCTGGCGGCGAAACACGTGCTGGTGTCGTCCCGAACCGAGGGGCCGGGCATTGAGGATTTCGAGCTGTCACGCCGTGGCGTTCGCCGCAATATCCGCCTGCGATGCCAGCATTACTATGCCGCCTGCCGGGTGGTGGAAAATTCAGACCTGCTGCTGACCATGCCGGAAACCTATGCCCGGATTATCGCCGAGCGTTCCGATATTCAGGTGATGAGCCCGCCGGCACAGCTGCCGTCGTTAGACGTGCACCTGTACTGGCACAAGGCCTATGAAGGCGAACCGGCGCTGGTGTGGTTCCGGGATCTGCTGCGGAGCCTGTCGGGGAATCAGTAAGCCCCCACCAGCATCAGAAAACCGAAGAAGCCGGTGGCGGTAATGCCCAGAGACACCGCCACAATCCCGAACCCCCACCAGATGGCGGCGCCATCGGAAATGTTCACACCATGGCCCCGCAGGGTGCGGTAGAAAGCCCAGGGGCCCAGTACAAAGGCACCCACCACGGCAAACACCAGCCCGATGGCAATACCGGCAAAGGTCCAGGTGGCCAGCACCATGGCCCGGTCAGAGGTCTGGTCGGTTACATCGTGGTGCTCCAGGAACTTCTTGCAGAAGAACCACACCAGGGCAAACAATGCGGCCACAAACACCAGGCCGCCAATCAGGGTCATTATCCGGTACAGCATGTGGGCATCCTGTTAAAACATGATCAATCGGGGAACACCGGCTCCGGCAGGCACTCGAATCCGGGCCGGGCGAACAGATAGCCCTGATACAGCACAATGCCCTGGGATCGCAGCCAGTAATACTCTTCGGGCACTTCCACCCACTCAGCCACAATCTGGCTGAGTAAGCCGTTCCAGAAATCAATTACCTGCCACTATAGCCAGCATGTCTTCAGGGGTAAAACAACAAATCCGGAAACACGGCTTTGCCACTGGCATCTGACCTGCCGGGAACTACACTGTCGGTGTTGCATCACACCCTACAGCAAAGCATGAAGGAGGTTCGGGAATGGCTCAGACCGCTCGCATCGCCGTTACCCCCGGTGACGGCATTGGCCCGGAAGTGGTGGCAGAAGCCGTCCGCTGCCTGGAAACCCTGCGTGCAAAGCACGACCTGGCCCTGGAGTGGACACGGTTTCCCTGGCCCTCACACGCCTGGCATGAGGAATATGGCGAAAGCTGGCCGAAGGACGCCCTGCAGCAACTGAAAGCCTACGACGCCATTCTGCTGGGCGCGCTGGGAGACCCCGGGCCGATCGATGACACCAACCGTTACCTGCTTTCAGACAGCGTGTCCCTCGCCCCCCTGCTGGAGATGCGCAAAGGCTTTGACCAGTGGGTGTGCGAACGCCCGGCCCGGTTACTGCCCGGCGCCCGCCAGTACCTGAAAGATGACCGCGCCAGGGACATCGACATGCTGGTGATCCGCGAAAACAGTGAAGGCGAGTATGTCAGCCAGGGTGGCCGCCTGCGCCAGGGCACGCCGGATGAAGTGGCGACCCAGATGGAAGTATTCACCCGCCGGGCCACCGAGCGGATTATCCGCTACGGTTTCGAGCAGGCCCGCCAGCGCGCCGCCGAGCGCGTTCAGGACGGCCGCACCCGCAGCTTCCACCGGTACGACGGTTCCACCTGTGAAAGCCAGGTGTGCCTGATAACCAAGCGCAATGCCCTGCGTTACTGGGGCGACATGTACACCGAGGTGTTCGAGGACATCGCCCGGGAATACCCGGATGTGGCCACCCACCACGAGCTGGTGGATGCCGCCTGCATGAAGTTTGTATCCAGCCCGTGGGCCTTTGACGTGGTGGTGGCCAGCAACCTGCAGGGCGACATCCTGACTGACCTGGCCGCAGTGATCTCCGGCGGCATGGGAGTGGCCCCCTCCTGCAACCTGAACCCCACAGACCCGGACATGCCGTCGATGTTCGAGCCTACCCACGGCAGCGCCCCGGATATCGCCGGCCAGGGCATTGCCGACCCCACCGCCATGCTGTTCACCACCGCCCGCATGCTCGACTGGCTGGGCCGTAAAGACCCGACCCTGGCCCAGGCCGGCAAAGAACTGTTCGATGCGGTGGCGGCAGACCTGGCCGAACACGGCGGAGACCGGCGCGCCACCCGTGAAATCGGCGACGCTATTTGTAAACGGCTGGCCCCGTGACTAGGCTGCAATAGAGAGCTGTTCCATTCACTTCGGGAGGTATCCATGACCGACCACAAAGGCAAACTTTCTCCCCTGCTCAAGCAGGCTACCGGCATCACCGCCGCCAAGGGCGAAGGCGCCTACATTGTTGATACAGACGGCCGTCGCTACCTGGATTTCACCTCGGGTATCGGGGTAACCAGTACCGGCCATTGCCACCCGAAAGTGGTGGAAGCCGCCCAGAAACAGGTGGCCACCATGATTCACGCCCAGGCCACCACGGTGATGAATCCCCGGTTACCGGAGTTGGCGGAAAAACTCGGTGCGCTCACACCAGATCCGCTCAATGCCTTTTTCTTCTCCAACGCCGGCACCGAAGTGGCCGAGGGGGCCATCCGGCTGGTACGGCAGGTAACCGGCCGGCCCAACATCATTGTGTTCCATGGCGGATTCCATGGCCGCACCATGGGCTCGCTGTCCATGACCACCTCCAGCGTCGGCCTTCGGGCCGGGGTCAGCCCGATGATGGGTGGTGTCGTGGTTTCCCCCTTCCCCCACGCCTTCCACTACGGCTGGAGTGAAGACGAAGCCACCGATTTCTGCCTGAAAGAACTGGACCGCATCTTTGTCACCTATTCCGCCCCGAAAGAAACCGCTGCCATGCTGATCGAGCCGGTTCAGGGGGAAGGTGGCTACGTGCCCGCCAATGCCCGCTTTATGCAGGGGCTGCGGGAACGCTGCGACAAGCACGGCATCATGCTGGTATTCGATGAAGTTCAGGCCGGCTTCGGCCGCAGCGGCAAGTTCTGGGCCCACGAGCACTTCGGGGTAACGCCGGATGCCATCATGATTGCCAAGGGGCTGGCCAGCGGCTTCCCGATTTCCGCGCTGGCGGCGTCTGAGGAAACCATGGCCAAGGGCTGGCCCGGCTCCCAGGGCGGCACCTACGGCGGTAACGCAGTGGCTGCAGCCGCGGCCATCGCAACCATCGAGGTGATCCAGGAAGAAGGCCTGGTGCAGAACGCCGACCGCATGGGCAAACGCCTGTGGGACAACCTGCATAACCTGAAGAAAGACTACCCGGACATGGCCGATGTGCGTGGCAAGGGCCTGATGATCGGGGTGGAAATGCGCCGGGGCGAATGCCCGGACGGCGAGCGGGCCGGCAAGATTCTCAAGGAATGCGAGAAGCGGGGCCTGCTGATGCTGCGCTGCGGCCCCTACCAGGAAATCGTACGCTGGCTGCCGCCGCTGATCGTCAACGAACAGCAGATTGACGAGGCGTGCGGAATCTTCGAGGAAGCCCTTAAAGCCACCGCCTGATCCTTAAACCGGCAACAACGAAAAACGCCAGGCGGGAAACCACCTGGCGTTTTTTATGGATGCCGGTCAGCGATCGAGGCAGGTTACTCCGCCATTACAAACTCCAGCCGGCCCGGGGCGACCCGGATATCCATGGGCACCAGGCCGAACATGCGCTGGGCGGTATCGGTTTCATCCAGCCGGTATACCGGCATGGTTTCCAGCATCTGGGCCACCACCCGCATCACGGTATCGGTAACCGGCGCCAGGTCGCCTTTGAAGAAGGGTGAATCAATAGAGCTTTCCAGCAACTGCAGCCGGCGGATATACACGGCTTTTTCCTGGCTGTCGTAGACCGGGGCACCTTCCACTTTCAGGGCCAGGTCTACCGGCAGCCTGGTCATCAACGCATTCAGGGCCACCTGCCCTTTCAGATCGATGACCGCCACATCGCGACCGTCCGGCCCCAGGGTAATATCCGCATCACTCAGGCTCAGGCTGAGCGGCGAGCCGCTGTTCAGCTGCTCACGGTCGTACTTGGCCACGGCATTTTTCAGGTGGCCTTCGATTTCACCTTCGGAAATGGAATACGGGGAAAAGCTGGCACAGCCGCTGACCAGCACCACGGCAAACAGCGCAGCCAGTCTCAGGAAAGGTTTCAATACGTCCGTCATAAGTCAGTCTCCTCGGAAATGCCACTATAGTGCGGCATCTCCGGGGCACTGACAACTTAAACTCCGGTATCAGAACTGTTGCTTGGCCATCCAGGGAATGATCCGGTCGAAGGCTTCATCCAGCCGCTCACAGGGAGTGGAGAAGCTGAAGCGCAAGGCGTTGGTGCAGCTTTCGCCAAAGGCATCCCCGGGCACGGCACAAACGCCGGTTTCCTTGAGCATCCGCAAGGCTACATCAGAGCCGTCCACATGGGGCGGCAGGTTCGGGAAGGCATAGAAGGCGCCGCCGGGCTTGTAGCCGGTGAGGTATGGCGTCTGGTCAATCAGGTCCACAATCTTGTCCCGCCGCTCCCGGTATATATCCACCATATCCTTTACGCATTGCTGGTCGCCGTTCAGTGCGGCCACCCCGGCAAACTGGGCGGGTGTGTTGGCCACCGACGTGGTGAACATGTGATACCGGCGCAGGGACTTGATAGCGGCCTGGCTGGAAATCACCCAGCCTACCCGCAGCCCCGCCATGCTGTAGGTTTTGGAGAAGCTGCTGATGCACATGATGTTGTCCAGGTCCATAGAGCAGTTGAGCACACTGGCAAAGTCATCGTCATCAAACAGCATGTGGTCGTACACCTCGTCGGCGTACACCTGGATGCCCCGGTAGGCGCATTCTTCCAGGATCGTCTCCACGGTACTGCGAGGGTAAACCGCGCCGGTGGGGTTGTTCGGGTTGTTCAGGATCAGCGCGAAGGTGCGCGAGCCCATGGCCCGGATCACTTCATCCGGGTCCAGCTGGTGGTCGTTCTCTGCCCGGGTCGGGATGAACTTCACCTCGCCCCCGGTCATGCGGATCAGTGGCGCGTATAGCAGGAACGACGGGTCCGTCACGATGAACTGCCGCCCCGGGGCCGAAGTGGCGGAAATGGCCAGGTACATGGCCTCGGTGGCGCCGCTGGTCACCAGGATGTTATCGCGGGTGAGTTTGCGGTTATATCGTTTGCCATAATAGTCCCGCAGCGCTACCAGCAACTCCGGCAGGCCGGCGTCCATGGTGTAACCGGTCTGGCCTGCATTCAGGGCATCCACATAGGCGTCGATAATATGTTTCGGCGTTGGCAGGTCCGGCTGGCCGATGGAAAGATGGATTACATCCTTCATGGTGGCTGCCATATTCACAAGGCGGCGAATGCCGGATACCGGGATGGCCTGCATGGCCGGGTTCCAGCTGGCCTTCGCCTTACGGTACTTCATTTTCCGCGGCTTGGACTCACCTGTGTCCTTGTTCACCGGGTCTGCCATATGCACCTCCACGCATCAGGAAATAAAGGCCTGATTGCAGCGTAGTCACGAAAAATGAGAGGTACAAGGAAACCGCCAACATTGACCCCGGCCGGCCCCGCTACCAGACTATAAAAAGACCATTAAACGCCTTCAGCAATCTCCGGAGTTGAAATGACCGAATCCCACCAACCGGTTATCACTGTTCTGACCGCCCCGGGCGAAGATGCCCCGGCCGGCATCGAAGCCGTCAAGGCACGGGCCGAAGTGCGCTTTGCCTGGGACGAACAAACCCTGCGGGACACCCTGCCCGGAACCGACGTGATGATGGTGACCGACTTCCGCACCGAAGCGCTGGAAGCCGCCTGGCCCGCCGCAGACCGCCTGCAATGGATTCACGCCACCAGTGCCGGGGTAGATGCCCTGATGTTTCCGGCGTTGATCAAGAGCGATGTTATCGTCACCAACGCCCGGGGTATTTTCGACCGCACTATTGCCGAATATGTATTGTGCAGCATTCTGATGTTCGCCAAGGACTTTCCCCGCTCCATCCGCCTTCAAGACAAGCACCAGTGGCAGCACCGGGATACCGAGCGGGCAGAAGGCAAGCAGGTGCTGGTGGTGGGCGCGGGCTCCATCGGCCGGCAGATCGGCCGGCTGGTGAAGGCCATCGGCATGCACCCCCACGGCATTGCCCGCACGCCCCGAAAGACAGACCCGGATTTTGAAGCGGTGCACGGCAATGACGAACTTTATGACCAGCTTCGGCACGCGGATTTTGTGGTGATTGCAGCACCGCTGACGCCCCAGACCGAGGGGTTGTTTGATACCAAGGCCTTTGCGGTGATGAAGAAATCTGCCCGCCTGATCAACATTGGCCGTGGGCCGATTGTGAAAACCGGGGACCTGGTGAAGGCGCTGGATGAAGGCGAGATTGCCGGGGCGGCGCTGGATGTGTTCGAGGAGGAGCCGTTGCCGTCTGATCATCCGTTGTGGGAGCGGGAGAATGTGATTATGACGGCGCACATGGCGGGCGATTTCATCGGCTGGAAGCGGGCGCTGACCGATCAGTTTCTGGAGAACTTTGACCGGTGGCACCAGGGGGGGGAGCTGTTTAACCTTGTTGATAAAGAGCTCGGGTATGCGGGGGACAAGAAATAACGTGGTTATTCCTCAATCCGTTTTATAGCCCAGCATCTTAAACGCTGGAAAATAAAATCGGCGGCAAGTTTCTCCTGTTCCAGGCGAGGCTTTGCAAAATCTCCTTGTCGCAGTTTATGAAATAGGCGACTTTCCTGTTCTTCTAAGTAGGCCGGAGGGGCGTCAACCGAATTCGGTTCATCAACCATTCGAGAAGTGAATTTCTCCACCACTTGCTCGTACATCATGATCGACTCAATATTTTTACATCGACGGCGAGCATCGCTGAGGATAGCGAAGCCTTCTGAGTCTATATCGCCCCAGTACCCCACGTTTTTTGCTTGGAGCCATGGAGCGGAAAGCCAGGAAACGTTTTTACCGCCCCCAAACACCGCGATAGTGTTGTCGAGCGGCGGCAAACCAAGGCCGGATTGAACATTCTCTACAACCAGAATGTTGCTAGCCGGAAGCTCTACAGCTAATAAAGTAGCGGTGTCCATTTGCAGAATTGGAAGGCCACCCAAAGCAGTTTGGGAGCTGTCACATAGCGGACGTACAAACAACCAACCTTTTGGGTTTTCGATACATGTCAGCCAAGCCAAAAGTCCGCCTGACGCACTAACCTCCCCACGCCAAAGAACATCCAGCAAGCATTCGATAAGATGGAGATTCTGCTCCACGAATTTCGTATCAACCTGAGTGAGCGGAAGTGCTCGCAGGTATCGGCCACCTCCCAAACCCGCTTTGAGTTGCGGCACCAACCCGACCAGCAGCCCCAACTCATCCTCAGTAAAACTTGTCAGCGCCTCAAGGTTATCCACCAATGCAGAGAATAGTCCACGCTGAATCTTTTCATCTTGGGCAAAAGGTTGCGCAAGGATATTCCCAATTCGTCGCTCCCAATTTCCTAATGCAGTTTGCTCTTGCTCTCCCAGTAATTCGGCTAGTGTCCCAATGTCCGCGACACGGAAACGAACTGGCACCCTCTGGACGGACAGTTGACGGAAGCTCTGGCTTTCCCATTGAACGCAGCCCTGATTCGGGAACGCTCTCCATGCTGAAACGAAACGATGAAAGTGTTCCAGGTCTGAAACAGCTTCTTGTCCCCGTGGTGGCTTGAGGCTAACACTGACGGGGAATGGCCTTTCGCCTTTAAGCCGGGCCTTTAGTGCTCGTCGCTGATACCATTCTTTCTCCCGAAGGCGCTCAATGACATCTCTCGGCATCAGCCCCCAACTACGATCACTCATCAATCCCAATTCCCAATGACTCCGCGTCACCCATAACCGACAAGCGCTTTGCCTCTGCAAGCTTTTGATCAATTTCCTGCCACGTCAGCTCACACAGGCGGCTCTCATGATTTTCGGCATCGCGCTCAGCGATTAACAGTGAACGGGCTGACTCTCGGGCCAGGTTAAGATTCTTATAGGGAGTGATCAGATTGACATGGATATGCAGCTCCTTGAAAACCTTCAGCACGCGACGGCTCACAGACTCGGCAGTGTTAGAGAAGGCTTCGTCCAGAAACACCGTGCTGTAAACAGGCCGGTCATAGCCATCTGGCGTCAGGACATAGGCCAAGCTCGCTGCCACAACCATTCCTGCAAACGACTCCTTTTCGCCGCCGGATTTACCGCTGGACGACCTAAGTACGTCGCGAATTTCCAATGTAGTGGCGTCCACTTCCTCCGCGAAGAACGTCATCTGATAGCGTGGGTCCAGCAAGCGCAAGCTCTCCAGCGAACCTGAAGTTCCCGATGAGCTGGCTTTATCAAGGATAGAAACTACGTCTGATAGGGCATTGAAACGCCCCTCGTGGTCGTCACTGGTTACCTGGCCTAGAACATTGCGAAGCTTGCGCTCAAAATCCACGACATGAGGATACCTTTCTTTACTCGTACCCAGTTTCAGATAACTACCCACACGGAATTCGGTGCGGCGAAGAACCTCATTGATCGTGTCGATACGTTCCAGGATATCCTCACGATCGGCACTCAGCTTATTATTGATGTTTGCGAGCGACTGAGTGGCATGCTTGTTCAGGCGTTCCCTGAATTGGTCCACCAACACCGGAAGGCCCTCGGTCTCCAGCTGATTCAGGTATTCGAGATAATCATCTAGCGCATCCAGACCTGTCGGCCAATCCACAACAACCGGCAACCACTGGTCCTTGCCTCTAAACGCCCCCATAATATTGTTGGCCCGATTCGATGCAGTGCTGTGGCGGGCCTGCTCTTTATTGATCAATGAATCCAGCTCTTTCTCAACTTCTCCCTGTTGATAGGCCTGATCTAGAGTGATCGGCCCCACACGCTTATCCAGCAATCCTCGACACTCATCGGTCATACCCGGAGATGCGGCTTCCTGCGCTTGCTTTAGCGTTTGTCGCGAGATCTTCAGCTGATTGTCCACTCCTCCCAATTTACTTTTTACTTCTCCAACTTCGTGCTGAATTCTCTGCCTTACCAGCTTCGCGTCTTCCCATCGGCGTTTTGCTTCGGCCAAATCTCCTTGCGAAGCCTCAATCGCCTGTAAATCCTCCTTCAACTGCTCGAGCTTGCCTTTCCAACGAGGTACATCGATTTCTTCCCAGCGAAGGGTATCCACACGTTCCAGGACCGTTTTGCGTCCGCTAACTTCATCCATCGCCTTTCGGGCTTTGGCAACATCGTCAGCCAGTTCTGTCACCCGCTGCTTGAGTTGGCCGAGATCGCTATTCAATATGGACAAACGACTTTTGTTGGAAAAACCAAGGCTCCATTGACGACGATCATCAATTCTGGATAGGTCTATTTTCTCGAACCGCCCTCGCTCCTTATGAATCAGTCCTTCCCGGGTCATTGAGAAGGGCGTGACATCCAGGTCCTCGGTGGTGTTCACGCAGGCCAGGTCAAACTTGCTGAGGTGATGTTTGAGCCAATCGCGATAAGGGTGTTGACGCCAATCCAGCTTTTTCAGAAAACCACTTTCCTTAAACTCTGGCGGCCGCTGGTTGCCAGACTTGTCATCAACGACCTGAGCACGAACGTGGAGGCCGGTATGCCGGGCATTAAGCCATCGGGTCACCATGGAGAAGCTATCTCCCGGCACCAGCAGCGTTGTTCGTAAACCTCCCAACGCTCGCTCAATAGCCCCTTGCCAGGGGCGCTCATGTTCCTGCACGTCAATTAATTCGCCCACGAAAATGAGTTCATCGGCAGACAGGCCAAGAGATTGCACCAACTCCTCACGTAGCCGCTGATAAGGATGGTCAATATTCGAATCCGGCCGCGCCTTGATTTCGCGAATGTCTGATTCAAGAACCCCGATCGCTTCTTGCGCTTTGCCAAGTTCTGCGCTGGTATCCGCAAAGTGGTCTTGGCTGGCCTCGGTTTTCTGGGCCATTGTCCCAAGGAGAGTTGCCACTGCCTTTTTGTTGCTAGAGAAGGCCTCTTCCGATAATAAATCAGACAGTCCAAGAACCCCCATATCCTGCTGATAGGCAGATGCCTTCTGGCTCACTTCGGCAAGCTTGCCTGATGACTGGAGGATATCCTTTTTGAGTGACTCGACCTTTTCACCGCCATGCTTCAAATACTCCCCATGACGGCGTTCGACTAAAGCCTCTGCCTCCTGCTCCTCCCCCGCGAGACTCTCTAACTTCTCCTGCAGTTTCTCAACTTCAGCTTTAAGTGCCTCCACCTGAACCGACCACAACTGTGCGAGCACTTCTCCGAAGTAAATCCCCAGATGCTCTTTTTCCAGACGAAGCCTCTGCAATGCCTGCTCGGCTTGGCGAAGTGTTTGTGACAGGTCAGGCAAAGGGCTCAAGTGCTCTACCTGCGCCCGGGTATCCACCAGCCGGTCATGTGTTGCCACCAGATCGCCAAACTCCTCAACAACCTTTTTGGCATCCTCCCGGATGGTGCTGGGCTCCAGAACCAATTCGCGTATCAATTTGGTCAGGTCATCAATCTTTTTGAGCCCGAGGGCCCGTGACAACAGAGCCGGGGCATTCTTGTTTTCCATAAACAAGAGTTTTCGGTACAGCTCCTGGTAATCCGAAAACCGGTCATCACAACAGGTGATAAGAGGGTCATTGCGTAACATTTGCTTCAACGCGGTGACACTCCCCTCGCCAAAGGCTTCCAGCAACTCTTTCAATTCGAGGTTACGCCTTGAAACGGCATAAACACGCTTTACCTCACTTAGTGAGTTGGACGCCTGTGTTGTCCAAAACAATGCCGCCAACGTAATCACCGAATCATCATCAGCGCGATAGAGTGCCCTCAGCCCGGTGACAACAGCTTTTTCCCGCTTGCTTTTGACTCTGGTGCCTGAGCCTTCGTGAGCCGCCCCAAAACTACCCCGCATGTAAGAAAGCAAAGAGCGATCTGTGCGGTCACCCTGCGCCGCAGCCACATTGAAGGTCGCCCTCCCAGCCGGAAGTAACAGGGCCATCAGGCCGTCCACAAACGTCGATTTACCGGAGCCGTTGTCGCCCGTAATCAACGTACCTTCCGGATCGATCCTTGCCGTGTGCAATCCTTCAAAAGAGCCCCAGTTATAGACGCTAAGCTCCGCCAGACGAATCTGCCCCTGCCGGAAAAATGTATCGCCGTACCGCTCCATGCTGGTCATACCTTAAAGCCCTCCCAGCAAATCATCTTGGCTCGCCCGGGACTCATCCGATACCGAATCGAGATGAAGCGCTGCATCAACCTCAAGGTTTTCCTCCTCAGCCAATCGCAGATACTCGTTCAACATGGACTCAAGAAAGGCGGCATCCACCACATACCGAATGATAGGCGTAATCTCATAACGATCCTCTGCTCCCCGGGCTGCAGCCAGGATTTTTTTCTGTGTCAACTTCTGAACAGCACCGTTGAGCTTCTTGCGATCTGCTTTAGCGTGATTCGTTAACGGCAAAAAGGGTGTGAGATAGGACTCCACCCGTTCAAGATCGACCGTAATTTTCTGCTCACCGGCCGATTCCCGTTCCTGATAATGGCGGCGGAGTACCAACAGCAAAAGGGTGTCATAGAGGGAAAGGGTGCGCTTTGAAATCAGTGAAACTGGCTCGCCGTCAATGGAGATATCATCCTCATCCGTCTCATTCAGGGCGACAAATGCAACTCCGGCTTTCTCATCCAAAATCAATCGCAGGTAAACTTCAGCCAGATGGCGGCGGATCTGGGATTCATACCTGCAAAGGCTCTCAAACACCTTGGGTTTCTGTGTGCCAATGACCGCACCCTGCCGCATCAAATAAACCAAGACCCGCCTCGCCTCATGAGGCAACTCTAAGCCTCCGTCGGAGTCACCTCCGGGCGCGTCAATTGCCTCCGCCTCCTCATCGGAGTTACTGTCCGTGCCCTTTTCCAGGTCAGGAGAGGGACTGGAAGGGAAATGGCTGTCACTTTGGCCCCGCACTCTGTCAAAAAAACTGGGATTCGCAGAGTTCTCTTTGTTATCCGTCATATCAGCACCTATAGCACCAGCTCATCCCGATTTGTGGGGAACAGTTCCGCACTCAACATAAAGGTTGGTACGGTCGCTTGAAGCTTTGCTCCGTTTTTGTCAGTAAATTGCACTCGCTCCACATCGTCTAGCTGCGCCGCGTTGACGGACTTGGCCACCCTCACGTATGCAACAAGTTCTTCAAGCCCGGCGTTTATCGGGTAATGCCGCAGCAGCCCTGCGATGGTCATAGGTCCGTTAGCAGCCAAAGCTTGATAAACTTTTTCAGCGACCTCACGAATCCGAACCGTTTCCAGGCTTTCGAGGATCTGCTTGCTGGGCTCTCGCGTATTCTCGCGAGCTAGCACACCGCGAGTATCAAGTTTCTCGTCCGGACTACGGAGGCGCATGGTTTCAGGAGAGGCTATTTCAAGTGGCCCGACAGACAGGGATAACAGGGTTTCCGTTCGCAAATTCACCCCTCCATCCCGCAAAGCAACAGCGACCTTCTCCAGCCTGGATAACAGTTGGTCAACCGCGCGATTTTCACTAGCCGCACCGCTCTCTACGTAGGCTCTCAGACTCTCTTCAGTTCTCCGGCGCACCTGGAAGACCCGATCGCTTTCCCGGCCCAGCTCTCGCATAAGATGGGCGAGAAACTGCCGTTGGGCCTGCGATAGCTGCTCTGCAATGGGCTGATTCAGAATACCGTGAAGTTGGTCACGCAATTCAGTTTGCCGATTCTGGTCGCACAGTAACTGGAAGAAACTCTCGAAGGCACTGCCCGCATCGGTCGAAGACAACAGCGCTTCTTTTTCCATTACCGAAAGCAGCACCTCACCCCGTGTGGCACCGCCTTCAATCAACTGGATTCGCAACGCCTTGTCCAATTGCCGGATTTCATCTTCTACGCGACGAAAATCACCGGTCAGTACCGAGGCAAGCTGATACACCTCGCGAATGCGTTCACGTTGCTGCTTTTCACTGAGTTCCTTAACGACCCCCGCTCTGAGGTCGGCGATTTCCCGTTCAAGTTCTGCTTTCTTGTGTTCCAGCAAAGTGACCCGCTCGTCAACATTGGGGCTGATAGCGACGGCAAGATCCCGGACGGCTTCCTGCACAATTCTCAGGTGGGAGGCGGTAGTGCCGGAGGTTCGTTCATCAAGGTTTCGACAAAAACGCAGCGCCGTTTCGCTAGCATCTGTCTTGGTAAGATTGTCGTCCAGCTCACGCAGCCAGCCCGAGGCAATCCACTGATTTAGATAGGTATTGGCTGCGGTCTCGGTTGGCCAGATACCGAGCTCCCGCAGACGATTTATTTCAGCATCAAGGCGTATGCGGGCTCGGCCAAAGGGAACTTCACTGTCCTCCGCAAACAAATCCGAGATAAAGGCGAGGATGTAAGGGGCATTATCTGCGCGCAGCAGCTTCCATGCCGCACTCTCTGCATAGAGGCGATTGTATTTTGCCTGCAATCCCTGAAAGCTCATTGCGCATTCCTGTTAACTAAATGGCCGTCACCTCAGCCACCGAAGCCGCCACTTTGTAGTCCACATCACCCAAGGCTTCAAAGTGCGCTTCGCCACAAAGAATCTTAAGATTCTCCTCCAGGCGGCGCTTGTCGCTGTCGTGGGTGGATTTGGTCTCACGAATCAGATACACCTTGCGGTCTTCCTCCAGCACCACGGCCCAATCCGGATTGTAGTCGCCCACCGGCGTAGGAATGGTGAACCAGCGAGGTAACTTGCAGAAGAACTTGACGTTCTCCGCGCCATCGAGCGCCTGTGCGGTCATCCGCTCAATGTGGGAATCACACTCGATGTAATCATAAGGCGTTTGAACCTGGACGCCCCGGTTGCCATGTTGAACCTGATAGGAACGGTCCAGATAGGCTTCCAGCTCCGGCTCATTGAACAACTCCATCTTGAAATGTTCGCCGGCCAGTTTCTCGTAGCGGATGCCATCGACTAACAGTTCATCCAGCGCTTTCTGAATTTGCCGCGCTGCTTCGGTGATAAACCCCTGCGGGTTAGTCTTGAACTCACCCAACCGCTTGCAGTTGCGGATAATCGTCAGCAGCGTACCCCGGGTCAGATGGGTGCGCTCCTGCAAGGCACCAATCAGGTCCGGCAAGACCTCATGGGAGCTGACGTAGCGCTCTTTGGTGGTGGATATCTGCCGGTCACTGCCAAAGCCAGCGTCCGTCAGTTTGGCCTGGGTATGATCAATGGTGAGCGTCACCGGCTTGACCACCGGCATGTACTGGAGCTTGTGGCTGGCCAGGTCGATGAGTTGCTGAGTATCAAACCGGATGGAGTAGCGGGTTTTCTGACTGATCTTGTCCCACAGTGTTTTGAAGTCCGGGTTCAGCTCCACCCGCTTGTTGTAGGTAACGGCTGTCCGTTTGCGGGCGTCCTGCACCCGGCCCGCAAACATAAAGCTGCGCAAGCGGTCGATAATCTCGCTTTCCAGCGGCTGGTACTCCGGCGGCACTTGCAGCTGGAAGTACATGTCGTCCGGCTGGAAACGGGCGGTGAGGTCACCTTTGGCATCCAGGTAGCCCTCCGCCTTCAAGGCCTGCCAAAGATGCCGGGACTTTTCCTGGCCCAGGGTTTCAGTGTCATTAATCGCCAGCGGTGCAAAGGCGATGGCGGGTACCCGGCCAAACTTAAAGCCACCGCCGATGTCCTTCTCCATTTCCGTTTGCAGATTCTTCGCGTATTCCTCAAAGGATTCACTGGCCACGACGGTAAGGCGATTGACCTGCGGGTCATATACGCGGTCGCCATTGGCATCCACAGATAAGCGCAGACCACGACCAAGAGTCTGGCGCCGCTCCTTTTCACTGCCAAACTCACGTAGCGTGCAGATCTGGAACACGTTGGGGTTATCCCAGCCCTCTTTTAGCGCCGAATGACTGAAGATAAAACGCAAGGGCTCGGCATCGTCCAACAGCCGCTCCTTGTCTTTCATGATCAGCTCGTACACTTCACCATCACTGACGGTGGTGCCGCTGGTGTCTTTCAGTTCCACCACCTTGCCGCGCTTCTTCACCTCGGCAAAATAGCCGTTGTGCACCTCCTCCACGTCCCGCCTGGGCAGGTCGCTGAACAGCGGGCTCGCAGCCAAATCCCGGTAGACTTCTTCAAACCAGCGGGCCAATTTGCCGTTCTGCCGGTTACCGTGTTCATCGTAGTAACGGTAATTAGCCACCTTGTCGATAAAGAACAGCGACAGCACCTTCACATCCAGGCCCTGCTTTTGCAGGTTACGCTCCTTCTTGAAGTGCTCTTCCACCGTCTGGCGGATCTGCTCTTTGAGTACATCGTCATGGATGCCGTCTTTCTCCTGCTCCGGCTCCAGAGTCGCGTTATTGGCAAAGCGCACATATTCCGCGCCGGGCTCCGCGTATATCTCATCCACCACATAGCCCTGATAACCGGGATGGTTGGTGTGGTCGGACAGGTCCGTGCCCTGCTTAAGCTTGACGGTCTTTTCCTTGGTGCCGTTAGGCGTATCTTCGAAAATCACCACCGAGGCAGACGGTGTCTTGGCTTTGCCGCTGTAGCCAATCTGACTCAGCTTCAGGTAAGTCTGGTTCACATTGCTCTGGGACTGGATGGACGCCACCGAGATCTGCTTCACCAGCTTCATGTCGTAAGCTTTCACCGGGCCGAGCTGGTACACCACGTTGTAGGGGTTGCGGTGGGTGGCGGAATAACGCAGGGCGAACAATGGCTTCAGGTGATTCACCGCCCGGCGGGCCTTGGCAGTGTTATCCACCGACTGCGGCTCGTCGATGATCAGCACCGGCCGCACGTCCTGGATGAATTCGATGGGCTTGACGCCCGACATCCGGTCCTGCTCCCGGTGAATCACCGAGAGCTTCTTGATCTGCTCAGGCGTCAGGCTGTCGTAACTGTCCACATCCCCGGCGTCCCGCTGAAACGCCTGGATGTTGATCACCATAATCTGCAGCGTGTTGGCGGTGGCAAACTGGCGGACCTTGGACAGATCTTTGGCGCTGTATACGTAATGATCGAAAGGCGCGTTGTTGTAAAGGCTGCGGAAGTGTTCCTTCATCATGGCCAGAGACGACAACACGCCCTCCCGGATGGCCACCGACGGCACTACAATAATGAATTTGCGAAAGCCCAGGCGCTTGTGCAGTTCGAATATGCTGCGCAGGTACACGTAGGTTTTACCGGTGCCGGTTTCCATCTCCACCGAGAAATTGGGGAACGGGTAGTCATCCCCTGCTTCAAACAAATGTGGGGATTTCTCAATGAAATTCTGCTCCTGCACCCGGTGCAGGTTATCCAGCAGTTTGTCCGGGTCCAGTGCCAGGGTGTTGGCGATGCCCAGCTTGCGATAGGGTTCACCAGCGGTGGACAAGCCCTCGAACACCGACAGCGTGGATTCGATAGCGTCTTGCTGGTAATCGAGATTGGGGTTGAACTTCAGTTTCAATGCGCAGCTCCGGCTTCCTCGGCTGGGTTCAGGTACTGCATCAGATCACCGCGGCGGAATGTGGCCGAAAGCTGCTGCAACGATATCTCCCTTTCGCCATACAGAGCCATCAGCGCCTCGGAAATCTGATCCTGTGCGCGATGCTGGAATTCATCAAACTGGCGATTCAGGCGGTCCTGCAACGCCTGATAGTTCCGATGGCTGACCTCGGCCAGTGCAACACCTTCGGCTTCCAGCAGATAATCTCCCACCAACATGGCCTTGTAGTGAGAGGCATAAGGCAGGAATACCGGGGGATTGGCCTGCTCCGGGCGCTTGCGTTCGTTCTCCACCAATCGGAAGATCAGCGCAGCCAATATGGCCTGTGCGGAGTTCAGGTTGTCGAACACTTCCTCGTAGAGTTTTCCGAACAGCTCCTTGCGCCGGAACTTGGCCTGGAACGGCTTACGGCGCCAAACTGCCAGCACTGCTTCAGCCACCACGGAACTGGTCAGCTCGTCACTCTTCACCGAAGTATCGTCCCGCTTCCGACGATAACTAAACCCCAGGTCCTTCATACCCAACTCCAACCGACGCTGCTGCTCGTCATTAGCGCGCAAATCTCTCAGATCCACCGGGTTCTGACTGTTAGTGGCGTAGGTAATGTCCTGCACGAATTCTTTATCGTCTTCCGCAAGTTCATATAACCGCAGCAGAACGTAGGTCTCCGAGAAATCCCGCAACAGGTCAGGGTCGTTGAGGGTCTGCTGGATGGTTTTGCAGGTTTGGCCACCATTGATGATCTGAATGCCTTCCAGCTTGAGCTGGTAATCCCGGCCCTGCAGGGCGTTGTGTCGGAACTTCCGGCAGATCATGGTGATGCCATTGTTGAAGAAGTAGAAATTCTTGCGCCGGCTATCGTCCACCAGAGTATCGTGAATGGCCGTGTTCACCCGGTTACGGTTCATACCCAGATAACGGCGGATGTTCCGCTCCAGCAACTGATCACCATGCCGATTGAATAGGTCGGCGATATCCTGAATCGCCACTTTGCCGATCAGCACCCGACGGTAGTTGAAGTCCTCAATCACGGCTTCGCCTCGCAGTGGCAAGGAATCGTCCACCGATTTCTGGTTCTGTAGTACCCGCACAATGTCGTTGTGGTTCAGGTGCACCCAGTTAACCTGAGAGGGAGAGAATCCCGCAGCTTCGATCAGTTTCTGGGCGCTATCGTTCCAGCGATCCCCGTTGTTGCAAAGCACCATCTTTACCACAGGGATATACCCGTCCCGAATCAGAGACCGCACCTCTTCTATACGAGGTTTCAGCCGGTCATTCATATCGAGCACTTTGGCTGGGTCAAACAGTGTGCCAATGGTCTGAATGGCTGCCTTCACGCCATTTTCTGGAAAATGAGCCACGCCACTCAGATCTTTGTGTTTGTATTTGCCTTGAAACAAAGTGACCTGAAATTCGCCATCTTCCACATCGCCCACGTAAAGCACATCCACGCCGGCATCGCCGCCACCCTCGGTGAGGTACTCTGCGGCCTCTTCCAGTGGAATGCCCAAAGCGGTGGCTGCACTGAGCAACACGAATGCGGCAGACTTTTTCTTCTGTGGATCGTTACCTGCTGGCAGCAGGTCGCTATTGGCGCTGACAATGCCGTCCAGTCTCTGATCGATGATGCTTGCGTTAATGTCCATGGGCGCTCCTGAGCCTGACGATGCGGTTCAAACCGTTTTGAAATCGATCTGATCGATTTTTTCCTTGCCCTGGTTAAAGGCCTCAAAAGTTTTCACGGCATTGGTTTTGAGCTGGTCGTTGCCGTGGAAGGCTTTGTCCAGGCAGATAAACTGGCCGGGGGCCTTGGCCAGCACAGCGTCGATCAGGGGCTGATCGATCTCGTCTTCCAGATGCATCAGCAGGGTGCCTTCGGCCACGGAGAACAATTTGTGGCCCGCCAGCGCAATCTGTTCAACTTTTTCCGTGGGCATCACACCGGCCTTGATCAGCAGTTCGTATAGCAGATCTTCCTGGCTGGCGTTGGGGTCGATGTGATCGACGTTGAGCTCCATTTGTTGGAGGAGTTCTTCATCAGAAACGTCTTTGGCAGGGGCCTGCCAGAGTTTGAAGTTGCTTTGGTTGAGTTTGAGGACTTTGAAGCCCCCAACACGACAGACACCGTCGCCAAGCTCCAACTGTCCCGCAGGTGCGCCGCCATTCAAGACCCTGCGCAGGCGCTCCTTACTCACAGACGCAATATTCATCGGCAAATGGTTGCTTTGACAGAATAGCCCTGCGGGCGAATCCAGATCTATCTTTTCGGGAAGCTGGACCAAGACATAATTAATGCTGACATTCCGCTCGAGAGAGTGCGCAACTACCGCATGTCCAGTTGTGGCAGAGCCAGCAAAAAAATCAAGAACAATGTCACCGTCGTCGACGGTCAATTGCAGCATCCTTCGAATTAGCCTTGTAGGCTTCGGGTTGTCAAAAATGTCACTTGATCCGAGTATTTTTTTGATTTCTTTAGCCGAACTCTGATTATCCCCGACTTCTGAATTGCTCCACCACGTCCACGCGTTAACACCCTCAGACTCGGACAAAAACTTCTTAAGTCGAGGTCGGGCGTTGCCATCCTTGCCGAACCATAAGCGATTGTCTGCATACAGCTCATCATATGTTTTCTTCGCCAAAGCCCAACACCTGCCGTCCGGTGGCGGATAAGACTTTCCTGATGGGGTAATGACTTCAAAAAATTGATCTTTAGTAGCGTGGCCAGTTTGGCCTGTCAGGTCGACCGATGCCCAAGGCCCTCGCGGATCATTATCACGGTTCTTGTATTCAGAACTGCGGGTGTGCGAAAGAGGAAGCTTCTTAAGCAACTGCTGGCCTAACTCACTTCTCACATAGACAAGCACGTAATCATGGGCCGCTCCGAGATTAAATCTTGAATCTGGAGACGTACGCTTCTGCCAAACGACAGAAGCAATAAAATTCTCCTCTCCAAAAATCTCATCACACATCCGCCGCAGGTTTTCCACCTCGTTGTCGTCGATGGAAATAAAGATCACCCCATCCTCCCGCAGCAGGTTGCGGGCCAGGTACAGGCGGGGGTACATCATATTCAGCCACTTGGTGTGGAAGCGGCCTTCGTTGGCGGTGTTGGTGGAGAAGGTGCGACCTTCGCTGTCTTTCAGGCCGGCGTATTGCAGGTAGGTGTCCAGGCTCTCGCTGAAGTTGTCCGGGTAGATGAATTCCTTGCCGGTGTTGTAGGGCGGGTCAATGTAGATCATCTTAACCTTGCCATAATAGCTCTTCTGCAGCAGTTTGAGCACTTCCAGGTTATCGCCTTCGATAAACAGGTTCTCGGTGGTGTCGAACTCCACCGACTCCTCCCGGCAGGGTTTGAGGGTGGCGGTGGTGGGCTGCTGGATCAGCCGCAGGCAGTCCCGCTTGCCGGGCCAGTCCATGCCGTAACGTTCCCGGCGACTGTCGAAGAGGTCGGTGAACTCACCCAGTTCCGCTTTCAGGCGCTCCAGATCAATGGTTACCTTCAGCTCACCCTGATCATTGCGGGTTTCGGTGAAAATGCCCGGGAACAGTTGTTCGAGTTCTTTGCGGCGCTGCTCGGCAATGTCCAGGGACTGGCCGTTCATCTGGGTGTCTGTCGAAGAAGTGTCCGGGTTGGTCATGGTACGGCGGTGTCCTTGATCATTGCGAAAAATGGAGAGCTAACGGCGGCAATGCTGGTGTCAGTCTTTCGGCGGTTTGTTAGGGTAATCCGCCAGCTCCCAGAAGGAGCGTTTGCGCCAGTGCCGGGTTTGCAGGCCGTGGATGAAGGCCTGGGCATCCTCCAGCCCCTGGTAATCGTCAATCGCCTTATCCAGCGCCAATAATTTATGAAAACAGCCGGCGCCGTGGCGATACGCACGGGTGTAGCCACGCCCCAAGAGATCCGTCAGTAGCGCACGGTAGCACACCACTTGCGCGAGCGGCCTGTGTTCTTCGGCAAAAATTTTCGCCCAGTTTAGCAGGGTACCGTAATGGACCGAGGCGAATTGCTCGGGTTCGGCCAATAATATCGCTTCGGCCCGCTGGGGGTTTCCTACCAGCAGCAACATGGCAACCCACTCGTCGGGTGCGACCTTGTCAGTTGACAGGTTTTCAACCTGACGTTGCAACTGGGGCTGCTCTTGATCACTGGCCATCAGCCACAGCGGTTCCAGAGTGTAGGTATGGGGCCTTTCAGTAAAATCCTGTTGGAGCTCCGCTTTCAACTGGCCGGTATCGCCGTTGCGCTTCAGCCAGAGGCGCCGTAGAGAGCGATAGCGGTTCTGGTCGCGTTGCCATTGAGGCTGTTCCAACCAGTAAGCGGCCCGGTCCAGATAGCCGATGGCCAGCGCAAATTCGATAATACGGCCCAGCTGCAGGGTATTGGGCTCCGGGCTGATAAGCAGGGTGGCCTGTTCGTACAGAGCCATGTCTTGCAGAGCTTCAGCCACCGATTTGATGCCGATGCAGGCATGGGCGGCTTCGGAATTATAGCGGTCTGGCTCCTTGGGGGATGCCAGTGCAGCCTTCGCATCCGCCTCAAAGTGAGCCGCCAACCCGCGAAGTTCCTGTTCGGCCAGTAACGGGGCGCTATTGGTGATGATGTCATCCATAACGCCGTACTCATTGTTATCAAAAAACGTCAGCACCTTTTGCGGCCAGTTTTCGGCATCCGGTTGTTGGTGGCGCAACTCAACCGCGATAACCAGCCATTGCCTGGTGGCGCCCCTGAAAATATCACCTACGTAGCCGTCAGAGTCGTCCACTCGCTGAAACGCGTCGTCCGCCAGCTCAAGAAAGGCTTCCGTCAGTTTCAAGGCAGTGTGGGCATCTTGCGGACGCAGCAGATTGTCGATGTCAGACAATACGGAAGATAAACGCTCGCTGAAATCGTAGCTGCTCCGGTAGTCATAAAATTCATCTTCGTCAGCAATCTGCTGCAACTGGGCGGAAATTGTTTCTATCAGTGCAGTGGCCCCATTATCGGCCCCCTGACCGGCGGCCAGATAACGATCGATAATGTCATCGACATGAGACTCTACCCCATAGACGGCACGGAGAACGCGAATCAGGTCTGGCTTTGACAGTCTGGTGGCTCGGTCTTCCAGTGTCATGGGCGATATGGCTCCTTCTTCGCTGCATAAATCGTGAGTTGAAGCTCCTCGCCCACCATTTTGTATTCCGGCCGCTTGCCTGAGAGTTTTTCGGATTCGTTGAGAATCACCGGCACGCCCTCACCCCGCTTGTCCATCATCCGGGAGCGGTTGATGGTGGGGTGTTCGTAGGGGCAGCGAGCCAGCAAGCTGGTGATCAGCTGGTTGCGGGAGGCCTGTCGGGCCATGAGTTCGTCCACTTCCATGGTGTTGACCAGAGCTCCCGGTGAGCAGAATACCAGCCGATCGGCAAACATGTGCAGGCGAATGTGAGCGCCGTAAATGTCGTAATCTCGGTGGGCGACAGCGTTAACCAACGCTTCGAAGATGGCGGTCAGGCTGTATTGGGGGATGTCTTCCCGGCCCAGCAGTTTGCGGGCAGCCACGCGCTGGTTTTTCTCGACAAAGGCCAGGGCTCCGCTGATTTGTTGGTCCAGAGGGCCAGTAAAGTCCATAGCGTCAATTTGTTGGTCCGCATCGCGGTCGTCGCCCGCGTAACAGACGGACTGAATGTAGGCGTTGGGAAGCCAGTTGACCGGGCTCGGGGTGCCCAAAAGAACACCGGATACACTCAGTTTTTCATTCCCATCATCATCGTCCACCAGCATACGGAGCTTGCGAAGCTGGGTTCTTTCCGGCTGGCCTTCTTCGCGCAGGAACTTGCGGTAGAGGCTCGGGTCCAGATCTTCGTAACGGGTGCCGGGCACCGGGCGTTCGTCCAGCCAGATCAACCGGGACTGGCTGCGCTGCATCATCAGCCGTGCTAGATATTCCTGCTTCATCGGCTGTTTGGATTCGGCCACACGATGAAAATAGCGTCCGTTACTACTGTGGACGAACAGGCTCTTCTCGATATCCACGTGAAGCACGTTTTTCATGTCACCGTGTTCGTCAGGCAGTTCGAGCAACCGGGTAGCAATGGGTAGTGGCGGTTCTACGTTGTCGGTGGCGGCATCTTTTACCCGTTTCTGCACCGCCTCGAGCATATCGGTGGGAATGCCGGTGATTTCACGGGTTTTGTCGTCCACACCCAGAACCAGGTAGCCGCCTTTCTGGTTCGCAAAAGCGGCCATTTCGTCGGCCAAATCTTTCTGGTCCGGACCTTTGATTTTGCTGCCGCGGATTTCAACCCGCTTGAACTCATAGCCGGAATCTTCGCCCAGACGAATCTGGTACAACAGGTCTTTAACCAGTTTTTCTCTATCCATGATCTTCTCTGGCCTGTATCAGTGGGTGAGTGTCCAGCGGGCGGTAAACAGCTCTTTGATCTCGCACGTCAGTTCCAGCTTTTCGCTCACTTCGTCCAACAGGCGGTCTTCCTCGTGCTCAATGGCTTTTTTGGAGTGGTGGTATTCTGCCAGAGCGTCGTCCCGCTTGCGTTCCAGTTTGCGAAGCTCTTTTTTAGCCTGGATTTTTTCAGCCGTGGAGGCCAGTTGTCTCGCCTCTTTTTTGTAGGCGCGGATCTGCTCATCCAGCTCATCAACCGTGGCCATGAGCGCTTTACGGCGGTCCTGAGCCCAGCGTTCAAGCTTTTCGGACTCCTGTTCCAGGTAATTATCGAGCTCAGCTTCTGTTTCGGCCTCGGCTGCTTTTACAATCTGCGATTTCCAGTCTGCAAAGAGTTCCTCCGGAATCGAATCTGAAAGGGTCTCTGCGCGAGCGGGCACAGACATCAGATGGTCGGCGTTTTCTAATGTCAGCTTCTGGCCGTCATCCGTTTGAGCCAGAACCACCAAACGAGTGCTCTTTGTTTTTCCTTTATTGTAGGTAAACCGTATTTCAAACGCGGTGAGTACGCCAGACTGACCGATGTACTCTTTCAGCGCGGCATACTGGCCGTGGAGCTGACCGTAGTGGAACACCAAATGCGCAGGCTCCGGATCTCGGCTTTTGGCCCTGTGCACCAGATCCCAGGCCAGATAATGCTCAGTGGCCTGTAAACGGAAAAATTCGGAGTCGTTCTGCTCAGCCAGTGGCCAGCTCAGGTCATAGCGCTGATTGTTGAGGTAGAAATGGTTGGTGTTGAATCTGGCCTCCGGCAATTCCGCTCGGGCCAGATCCATGAGGACCTGTTCATATTCCTGCAGGAAGTCGTTGCTCTGATCCCGACGGGTTTTAAGCGCTGACACGACATCCCGGTCGAAATTGTTCAGCAGAGCTTCCCGTGCTGCTGTCTCCCGAGCGGCCAGGGTGTCTTCCAGGGATTTCTGAAGTTGGTCAAACTGGTACTCGATTTCCTGATCGGTACGGCAATTCTGATAAATTTCGTAGATGCGGCGTTCGATATCGATGCTACCCTCGATCGCTCCCAGCACCTCATCTGAAGCACCAAATACACCTTCAAACAGTTTGAGTTTTTCATCCAGAAGCTGAAACACCCGGCGATCCGCCGGGTTCTTGCGGTTTACGAAGTTAACCACCACCACATCATTCTTTTGCCCGTAACGGTGGACCCGGCCAATGCGCTGTTCAACCTTCTGGGGATTCCAGGGCAAGTCGTAGTTGATCAGCACGGAGCAGAATTGCAGGTTAATACCCTCACCGCCGGCCTCGGTAGAAATCAAAATATCAGCCTTGTCACTGCGGAACCGATCTACCAGTGCAGCTTTCATATCAGCGGGTTTCGAACCGCTGATACGTGCAGAACCTTTGTGTTCTTCCAGCCACGCCTGGTAAATGGCTTTGGAGCGAGTGTCGTTGTTGGAGCCGTTGAGTATGACGGTTCGCTCCGCGTAGCCACTGCTTTCCAGAAGATCATGAAGGTATCGTTGGGTCCGGCACGACTCAGTGAACACCACTGCTTTACGTTGCCCGCCGAGGCGTTCTGTCATGGTGAGGGCTTTTTCCAGCACCGTGAGCAGGGCTTGGCCCTTGGCGTTGCTGGTGATGCTCTGGGCCAGATTCCGAAATTCGGTGAGTTGGGCAATTTCCTGGCTCAATCTGCCCGAAGACCCGGAGGTCTCGTCATTGCTGGTTTCGCTGATGCCCTCCTCGTCCTCGCCGTTTTCGGACTCTGCCCAATCGTCTATTTCCTCGATATCAGAAAGAGCCTCCTCATCAAGCCGCTGCTGCTGTTCGAGACGCTCAATCATGCCTTTTAGCGTGTCGGCAACAGCGAAAGATGACGATGCCAGAATCTTACGCAAGCCCATGCTCACCAGATGGCGGGCACGGGGGTTAATCGCCTCGTTATCCGGTCGCTGCAAATAATGGGAAAGTTTTTGATACAACGCCCATTCTTCCGGCAACGGCGTGAAGTCTTGAGTAATGGAATAGCGGTTGGTGAAGTTGATACCGCCCTCTTCCTGAACCTGGCGCCGAAGGGTCCTGTGGCAAAGCGGACGAATACGGCGTTTGAGATCGTCCAGTGATTTCTGATCCCGCTGCCGGTTTACGTAGAGCGCTCGAAACGACTTTTCATCGCCGAAAAAATAAGGATCGATAACCTGACTCAGGCCATAGAGTTCCATCAGGTTATTCTGGATCGGTGTGGCTGATAGCAGGACACGGCTATCAGCGAATTCGGTGGCCTCCACCAGCGCTTTGGCCCGCTTGCTGCCATTGGCCTGATAGAGGTTCCGTAGTTTGTGGGCCTCATCGAAGACAACTAGGTTCCAGCTAACCAATCGCACATAGTCACGCTGTCGAGCCGCGTACTCATACGAGCAAATAACGATCTGCTCGTTTTGATCGAACGGATTGTTTTTTCCTTCTTTTTTCAGGCTTGCAGCAACTTTGCCATCAATGATCACCGACGGCAGCTCAAACTTGTCGCCGAGCTCCTGGCTCCACTGTTTTCGCAATGAGGCCGGCACAATCAAGAGGATGTTGCGTTTGTTCTCAGCCCATTTCTGTGCCATCACCAGGCTAGCTTCAATAGTTTTACCCAGGCCCACCTCGTCCGCCAGCAGCACACCCTGTTCCAAGG
The DNA here is from genome assembly GCF_056859535.1 of Marinobacter sp. L-46. Classification (NCBI taxonomy): domain Bacteria; kingdom Pseudomonadati; phylum Pseudomonadota; class Gammaproteobacteria; order Pseudomonadales; family Marinobacteraceae; genus Marinobacter; species Marinobacter sp. L-46. Next base: position 1,755 of record NZ_JBSXOP010000017.1, on the reverse strand, counting down.
GAGATTTCAACGCGAAACAGGCAGCATCTATCTGGTGTGGGTTCATGTCCACACGGGCAGAGGCCATGGCCCGGGAGACCTGGTTTGCGATTTTGCCGGATTGGGTTAACCAGTGGGCAAAGTAGGTGCTCTGGTGAGGGGTGAACATCTCCGACTTTCCTTTAGAACAGACCGCCAATATAGTTCCCAGCATGCGGACTCTCAAGGATTATTACTATGCGATCAATACCTTGACCCGGCCATCTTACGGAATCTGTCGGAGATACACCTAGATTAGTTGCTTTACTGGCTAACGGGATCTGTTCACTGCCGAGTATTCTGATTGCAAAGGCAGCAAATCAAACACTCTGCTCTCATTATTGGGGTCCACAAGCTCCGTGGCGAACTTGTAAACCCGAGGCGTGGCGTAGAGCATTTTCAAAGCCTTGCCATGAGGCATCGCCATGTAACGCTCCGGCTCATTCTGCTCCAGCCATTTGCGAACCCTTGGAGCCATGTTATGGCCCATTTTCGGGAAGAAGTGGTGTTCGATGTGGTGGCTGAAGCGAAAGTGCAGCCGGTCCAGGATCGGGTTGCAGCGCAGGCTCATGGAGTTGTCGAGCGGGTTGTTGGTGGCGGTCTGGGGGCGCAGGAAGTGGTTGGTCAGGATGTATCCCTGCCCCAGGGCGTTGGCGGTCATGAACGGAATCAGTACGGTGAACACAGCGAGCGGGCCGGACACGACCGCCAGGGCCGTCCACAACGCCAGGCAAACAAACACCTGGGCAATCGCCAGCTTGCGGTTAAAGCCCTTGAACTGCTTGCGGTGCTTCGCCTGAATCCACAGCACCAATTGGGCATGGAAGGTGAAGGAGTAGGTCAGGAACAAGTAGCTGTACCAGGTGCCGGACCCCGGGGCCAGCTTGTGGAACTTCTTCTGGCCGGGGTTGGTCTTGTAGCGGCGTAGGGTGCCGAAGCTGTCCGGGTCGGTGTCACCGGTGTTGGTGTTGGCGTGGTGCACTACGTTGTGCCACTTCCGCCAGAACTCCGGCGGCACCAGCAAGGGCCCGAACCCCAGCCAGCCAAAGAAATTCTGCCACCGCCGGCTCATCCCCAGCGCACCATGCAGCACCTCATGGGCCAGCAACGCCTGGCAACCAATGGTATGCCCCACCAGCAGCCCCAGCCCGAGATTGGCATACCAAGGCAAACCCGCCATCAAAATAACCGCCAGCCCGGCCCAGATCACCGCCTGCAACGGCAAAAACCAGATCACCCGCCAGGTTTGAGCTTTAAACGTATCAGCGGGAAGTTCTTGCTTCATCCTGTCCCGGAGTTCCCGTTCATCCGGCTTCCCAAACACGGCCGTCGCCGCCGTTCCCTGTTTCACTGCTGCGTTCATCGGTTACCTGTCCACGTTTACTGTTGATTGAAATCACCATGCACCAAGTTTTCAGCGCACACTTGTTAGCTGAAAAATACAACAATGAACCAAATGAAACAATAACCGATGACTTCACAAGTGACGAACACACAAAAATAAAGAACAAATGTATTCTGAAAAGCAATCACCAAAGCATGATGCCACGGGTGAGGGAGGGCTTCCTCACCCGTGGCACCGCTACCAAACTTGCGGGCAGCGAGTAGGGTGAGGCGTTACCGCCTCATCCCTCTCACAGAACCGTACATACGGGCCACGTATACGGCTCATGCCATTAACTTACCCCGAACTCGGGGACAGTGATGCCGGTTTTGACCTTCGCAAGATCCATCAAC